>CAYTQE010000007.1:0-6508 GCA_964439985.1 uncultured Muribaculaceae bacterium
AAGAAGTTAAAAGAATTTTAAAAAAAGACGGAACAATTTATTTATTTATGGGTCAGAAGTATATTTCTTATATATATTCAATTTTAGAATTAGAATTAGGTATGCATTTTAATAGTTGGATAACATGGCATTATACCCAAGGAATAGGTAAAACAAGAGGATTTTCTCCAAGACATGATGATATTCTTATGTTTACGAAAGATGTAAAAAAATTCACTTTTAACTTAGACGATATAAGAATTCCGCAAAAATTTTATAGAAGTGTTAATAATATGAGAGGTGCCAATCCAGGGAATGTATGGAGTTTTTCTCACATTCATTATTGTAATAAGAATCGTAAAACTTATCCCACTCAAAAGCCTGAGGGTTTATATGAAAGGATGATATTAGCATCATCTAACGTTGGAGATATGGTTGTTGATCCATTTCTAGGTTCTGGAACTTGTTTAAATGTTTGTAAACAGTTAAATAGAAATTGTATAGGTATTGATTTAAATCCAGAATATATTAAAATGTCACTAGAAAGACAGAAAGAAGAATTTATTGGGTTTGACAGTATTGATGAAAGAATGAAAAGATGCCCTAATGATTTAAATGATATTAAATTAAGAGAAGAATATATCCATAATCATATCAAATGGTTTTTAACGAATCATGATAATGAAATACCAAAATTTTTAAAAGATGTTAACACTAAATATAATAGTACAATTAATACTAATGACATTAACAATAACATTTATGATCAACAAAGCTTATTTTAAAATGAGAATAAAATTGCTATTAAATATTAATATTTATTTTTTCGTGTTATAATTTAATTATAATAAGAAGGAGTTTAGTATGGATAGTTTTAAATCATCTTCTTTTAATGATGAATCTTTATTAATAAAACATAAAGAATATTTTGATAATATGTTTAAAGGTATTGATAACAATATTATTTTAGATAAAAAACAACGAGCTGCGGTTCTATCAGATAATGATAATCTTTTAGTAGTAGCAGGAGCTGGTTCAGGTAAAACTACTACTATGGTTGCAAAAGTAAAATATTTAATAGATAAATGTGGTTATAAAGAAAGAGATATAGTAGTTATATCATTTACAAAAAAAGTTGAAGCTGAACTAAAGAAAATGATTAATGAAGATTTTAACTTGAAACATGTTACTGTAAGTACCTTTCATGCCCTAGGATTAAGAATAATAAATGCTGCTGGTTATAACTACACTAAAATAGTAGATGAAAAAGGTCAGTATAGTATCCTTACTAACTATATTAAAAATATTCTATTTAAAGATAAAGAAAAGCTTTCGCTATTTATAAGTGCTTTTTCTAATAAGTTATACTTTAATAAAGATTGGGAAAAATATGATACTTTTCATGAATATCATAATGCGATGTATGAAACTAAAAAACAATCTCCTGATTTTGATATAATAAAATATAATTCATATCAAATAAATACTAGACTAGATCGTAAAAGAACAATAATGGGTCAATATTTAAAATCTAAAGAAGAAGTTAAAATAGCTAACTTTTTATATTATTATGGAATTTATTACAAATATGAAAAAAAATTTAATAAAGCTGGTAAATTAACTCGTAATTTTCCTGATTTCTATATATCTCAATTAGGAAATGAAAATTACATTGAACATTTTGGAGTTGATCAAAAAGGTCATAATGATATGTATACAGATTTAGAACTTAGTAATTATTTAAAAAGTTTAAATAAAAAGAAGAAAGTTTTAGAACAACAATATTACAAAGACTTATTTATTATTACTTATTCTAAATATAATGATAACAGAACATTTTTAGATGACTTAAAAAGACAATTATTTGCAAAAGGCTATTATTTAAAAGCAAGAAGTTCTGAAGAAATATTTAATAAATTACGTGATACATCTACTGATTCATATTATAATGATTTTATTGAAAAAATAGTAGTGCCTTTTATTAGTTTATTTAAACAACAAGGTTATAAAATAAACTATTTTGATCAGTTAATAAATGAAAATAGTGGAGATCTAAAAAAACAATTAATTGTCTTAAAAGACTTCTTTGTTCATTATCAAAATGTATTAGATAAAAATAGATATATTGATTTTGAAGATATGATATATAAAGCTTATGAAATAATGCCGATAGTTAAAGAAAAACAATTAGGAGTAGACTATAAGTATTTAATAATAGATGAATATCAAGATATATCTAGTGCTAGACTAGACTTAGTTAATAGAATGTCTAAATTATTTGATGCTAAAATAATGGCAGTAGGGGATGACTGGCAAACTATCTTTGGATACTCTGGTTCTCGAATAGATTTATTTAAAAACTTTGAAAAAGAAATGAAAGATGCTAAAAGCATCCCAATAGAAAATACATATCGAAATAGTCAAGAACTTGTTGATGTAGCGGGTGAGTTCATTTTAAAAAATGAAGATCAAATAACCAAAAAGCTTAAATCAAGTAAAAGTTTAGACAATCCAGTTAGGTTAATAGTATATGATGATAAAGATAAAAATAAATTAGATTTTAATAGATCAAAAATATTATATAATCTTCTAGATAAAATTTATAAGCATAATCAAAATGCTCGAGTATTATTATTAGGAAGATATAAAAATGATAAATATAAAATAGATAATCCTAAATTATTTAAAATATATCAAGAAAAAATTGTCTCTTTACATCATCCAAACCTGAAAATAGATTTTTTAACTATTCATAAAGCTAAAGGGTTAGGTTATGATTACTGCGTCTTATTAGATTTAGTAGATGGAACATATGGTTTTCCTTCTAAAGTAGAAAATGATCCTATTATTAAATTAATTCAGCCTAAAATAAATGAACCAATAGATTATCCAGAAGAAAGAAGACTATTTTATGTAGCACTAACTAGAACTAAAAATAATATCTTTATGTTAGTTCCTCAATCTAAGAAATCTAGTTTTGCAACTGAAATAGAAGATTATGATAATGTAGAAAGTAAAGATTATTTCTAATAACTAAACAAATAAAAAGGTCAATGACCTTTTTATTTATTATCTTCATTTAATAACTTAAATAATTCTTGTTTAGAGTTAATATTTAACTTACGATATATATTACTAATATGGGTTTTTACAGTAGGTAAACTAATAAATAATTCTTTAGCTATTCCACCACTAGTGTAACCAGATAATAAGTATTTAACTATTTCATTTTCTCTTTTAGATAAGGTATCAAAATAGAAGGTATGATTATTTTTTGACATTGTCTTTTTATACTCATTACTAATAAAAGGCATTAGGGTAAATATTATAATATACATAATAATAGTTATTATAAAAAATAAAGTAATAATATTCTGAATATTATTTTTTAATATATAGAATAAATAAGTAGTGAGTAGTAATACTATAATATTATTTAAAATAATAAATAATAATATTAAACTAGTTTTAAAAGAGTAATAGAGAGTGTTACACAAGAAGTAACTTATATTAGTGGCAATTACTCCAAATGATAAGAAAATGATAGCTAAGTGTCTTAATTCAGGTATTAAGACTAAAGCAAAACCGATAAATGCAATACTAATATAAGTATTAATTATATGAAATGTATCTATTTTAAATTTATTTTTAACTACTAATAAAATAAGAACTCCTAGTAATAATGATATATATAGTATATTTGATCCATTATTTAAAAAGTATGAAAATAATAAAGCAAAATATCCAAAGAATGATGCAAGATTAATAACGATAAATGTTCCTACTAATATGATAGGTGAGGGTTTATCGTTTTTTATTTTATTATCTATAACACTAGTGTTTATTTTAATTATAAATAATCCGGTCGTATATAAAATAAATAATATTATAATAAGATATTTAAACTGGATATAATTTAAAATTAAATTAATTATTGATAAAGATATAGTTGAAGAAATAAATAATTTCCAAACAGTATTATAATTTAAATAATGAATATATAAAATAATACTAGTAACTATCATTATTAAATATGGAACTATTAATAGATAAGATAATATATTGAGGTTCATAAAATTTATAATAATTAAACTTAATAGTATTATTACAGAAAATATTTTAGTTAATAAGAAACTATGTTTAGGTTTAAACATTATATAAATAGTAGTTATAACCATTATTAATACATATACTGTTATAGTGATATATTTATTTATAATTAAATTATTATCAAGGAGAAATAAAGAAGTAATATTAGGGATAAATATAAATAATTGTAATGGTGAAAGCAATGATAACATAATTAATAAAGATAGTGGTAACTTAGTTTTTTGATCATCACATATTTTAAACATAAAATCACCTACTGAGGCTATTATAACATGATTTTATTAAAATAATACTATTAGGATGATATCTTTTATAGTCCAAACAGAATATAATTTTCTCATAAAGAGATTGTGAGGTGAAGTATGAAAAATATAAAGTCACTAATTATAATAATGGTAGTGTTTATGTTAGTAGGTTGTTCTTCTAATTCAGATGAAAACAACAAAAGTAGTAAGACTTTTGAAGATTTAAAACAAGCTTTTATTGATGCTAATTTTGAAGTTAAAGAAGGTAATCTTTATACTGATATGGTTAATTCTATTTATGTTGTATATGGTGATAGTGAAGAGAATAACTTAGTAGCAGAATATACTACTGAAGATATTGCTAAAACTGAGTGTGATAGTAATAATGAAGCAGGATATAGTGTATGTGCTAGAAATGGTAAATTTATTGTACTATATGATAAAGAAGATGAGGAGTTAATATTAGAACCATTTAATAAAGGTTCTAAGTGATAAAGAAAGAGGTTAATATGAGTAAAAAAATAGATGCGCATAAATCTTCAATTGGAGATATGGATGCGAATAAAATGGCTGTTATTACATATGTAGGTGGAGGAGTTTTAGGTTTTATACCTGGACTATATTATTTTTCTTGGGTAGTGCCTTTAGTAATTTATATATTAGAAAAGAAAAGTAAATTTGTTAAAAAAAATGCATTGCAATCTCTAAGTTTACAATTAGTAAGTTCAGTTATTATGTTTATATTATATTTTATAGTTGGTGGGATTATTAAAAGATCTTATAGTGGTAATCCTTGGTCTTATTTAAGTGGGGTTTATACAGGATTAGCTTTTGTTGGTACTTTAGCAATGATAGTTTCTGTAATATTTACAATAATAGTAATCATCGCATTAATGAAAGCTTATAATTATCAAGAATATACAATCCCATTAATTGGAAAAATTACTAAAGGTCTTGAAAAAAATTTAGATAAAGTAGTAGAAACTACTCAAAAAAAAGACTCAAAAGAAGAAAGTGAGTAAACATGAAAAGAAAATTTAGAATAACTTTACTATTATTTTTAATCGTTGCATTAGTATATGGCTGTGGTAAAAATAATGAAGAACCAGTAAGTAAAAATATTAATAATAAAAATATATCTGATAAAACAAAGGTAAGTAACTTATCAGAATCATATATTAAGTATGCAGAAATTAAAAGTAGTAAGTTAGAAGCTATAACCGAGCTTAGTGAAAAAACAGATAATTATATGTTTGCAATGGCATTACTACCTATGGGTTTATCTGATATGGCATTCTTACCAGCGTCTATTTGTGGGTTAGAAGAAGCCGATGCTATAAATCAGTTATTCTTATATGAAAATGTTAAATATCAAGTTGATGGAGATAAATGTACTGTTACTTATGAAATAGATGGTGAGGTAACTAAGTTTATCGCTAATTATGATAAAAAAACTGATTCATCAACTATGGATGTCTATGAAGAAAATGAATTAACAATGACGAGTGAATATATTAAAATTAAAGATGGATATGCATCCCAATTATATACAAAAAATGATGATGATAACAATTACACTGTATATAAAACTAAGTTTCAAAAAGATGATATATATACTAGTATATATGAGAATGTAACTAAACCAGCATCAATCTTTAAAAATAGTAATATTGGTAATGATTTTGCTAAAAATGGGGATTATTTATATATCAGTATCGTAGGTGATGTGGTAAACGCTATTATTGAAGGTGAACCAGTAGATTTTAATCAATCAGAATAATAAAATTTTATATAAAAAAACTTAAATGTTTTAACTCAACTTAAAGTTGAGTTTTTTCAACTTTCATTTGATTGTATAAAGATTATTTATTAGCTAAACTTTTAATGAAAGGAGAATAAAACAGATGAATAAAAAAATAATTAGTGGAGGATTAATTATTATACTTATAATAAGTATTCTTCTGATAGGTTCAAATGAAGATACTCTTAAGTCATTACCTAAACCAGAATTAGCAGAAGGGAAGAGAGGTGTTTATGGAATAGATAAAAACATTGATGATCAAACTATTGATAATTACTTAGATAGAGAAGATACTGAGTATATAGATTTAAGAATGCTAATTGATCCAGCTTCATGGGAAAACAAAGGTGGAGAAAGAGAATTAACTGGATTT
>CAYTQE010000007.1:6518-18238 GCA_964439985.1 uncultured Muribaculaceae bacterium
TTTTAAAGTAGTTCCTTATCCATTTTTAGCTGGTTTTTCACAAAAGTATCGTGATCAAAAAACTGAAGAAAATGTGGATGGCTTATATGATGGGCCAACACTATTTACCTTAAGTGATGATGGAAAATACACACCTAATTATAAAGAATCAATTGAGATATTAGAATATATCTTTCCAAAAGATAAAAATATCTTCTTAATTTGTGGTGCTGGGGGCTATGCTAGGATTGCTAAAGAAATGCTGATAGCTCTTGGTTGGAATCAAGATAAAATTTATAATATAGGTGGATACTGGTTTTATGAAGGAAAATATAATATAGAAGTTGAAAATAAAAAATATGAAGAAACTTCATATGATTTCTGGAAAGTAATGTATTATAATATTGATTTTAAAACATTACATGAAATAAATTAATGAAAAAATTATTAATAATTATTATTCCTATTATATTAATATTATTAATAATATTAAATAATGAAAATAATTTTTATTTAGAATCTAAATATTATAACTCTAATGATCTAATTGAAATAGACACTAATAATTTAATAGAATTAATAGATAAAAAAGAATCCTTTGCTATTTTTGTTTATCAACCTGGTTGTATATCATCAACAGATTTTGATAATCTTTTATTAGAATTCCAAGAAAAAAATAATATATCATTTTATAAAATATCGTGTTTAATATTTAAAGATTTAAATATTGCTAGTCAAATTAAATATTATCCAACATTTATTATATATAAAGATGGTAAAATAGTTGATTATTTAAAAGCTAATGATAATAAAGATCTAAAGTATTATCAATCAATTGAATCATTTACTAACTGGTTTGAAAAATATGTAAAAAAAATGCTCTAATGGGCATTTTTCTTAAAATTCATCTTCATCATCAAAATCTATTTCTTCATCTTCATCATCTAATTCATCATTAACCATATTAAATTCATAAAATTCATCAACATTATCAAAGAAATCTTCATCTAATAAACTTATATAAATCACCACCAAACTTGATTAAATTTATATTAATATTATACTTTATAATATAATAGAATTACAACTATAAAATTTGTCTAACATACTCGAAATATGTTGATACTGATTTATCTAAATGTTATAGTGGGTCTATAAATGAAAGGAAGATCAAATGATAACAATCTATTGTTATAATAAATGTTCTACTTGTAAAAAAGCTTTAAAATATTTAGAAGAGAAAAACATATCTTATATATTAAAAGATATTATAACTGAACATCCAACTAAAGATGAAATGAAAGAAATAATTAAGTTAAGTAAATTAGATATTAAAAAATTCTTTAATTATAGTGGCAATTTATATAAAGAATTAAAACTTAAAGATAAATTAGATAAAATTGATGATGATTCTAAACTTGATTTACTTATATCAAATGGTATGTTAATTAAAAGACCACTTGTAATTACTAATAACAATGTATTATTAGGTTTTAAAGAAGTAGAGTGGAATAACAAGATTAATAATATTAAAGACTAATAGTCTTTTTTTTTAAAAAAAGCTCATACTAATTTTAGGTGAAGTAAATGGAAAGTGTTTGGACTAAATATAATAAAGATTTTAATCTTCCTAAAGTAAAAGAGGATACTGATACACCGATATTAATTATAGGTGGGGGAATAGCTGGATTAATGTGTGCTTACAATTTAATGAAAGAAAACAAGAAGTTTATCTTAGTAGAAGCAAGACAATTAGCTAGAGGAGTTAGTTCTTACACTACTGCTCAAGTAAGTGTAGCTCATGGTAAATTATATGAAGAGATTAAGAAGAAGCATAATACTAGAAAAGCGCTAGAGTATTATGAATCTCAATTAGAAGGATTATATTTAATTAATAAAATAATTCAAGATGAAAAAATTAATTGTGATTATAAAGAAGAGAGTACTATAATTCATGCAAATGAAGATCAGAAATTAAATTCTCTTATTAAAATTCATGATTTATTAAAAACATATAAAAATATTAATTTAACTAAATCAAGTAATAATATTATTAATTTTAAACTTGGACTAGAATTTACTAATCAGTTTATCTTTAATCCTGTAAAATATATGAATGGAATTATTGAAATACTAATTAAAAATAAATGTCAATTACATGAAAATTCTAATGTTACTAAAATTAATAAATTAGATGATAAATATGAAGTAATTATTAATGATGATTATTATATATACACTAATAAGATAATTATGGCTTGTCATTATCCGATTAAGAATCCTGATAATTTATATTTTGCTAAGATTTATCAAAGTAAATCATATGCAGTAAGTTTTAAAACTAAATTAAAACTTAAAGATAACTATGTTAGTTTAGACCCACCATATTTTTATATAAGAACCTTTGATAATGAAACTTTAATAATTGGGGGATGTGATCATTTTACTGGGGTTGATACTAAAAATAAAAATTTCTATGATATATTAATTAAAAAAATATATGAACTAGATAAAGAAGCTAAAATAGAACTTAAATGGTTTACTGAAGATTGTATACCAATTGATTCATTACCTTATGTTGGTTTTTACTCACGTTGTAATCCTAATATTATCTTAGTTACTGGTTTTCAAAAATGGGGCTTTACTAATAGTCATATAGCAGCTAGAAATGTAATAGATATATTAAATAATACTCATGATGATTATTTATTTAAGACTCATAGATGGACTCTTTTTAGAGATATAAAAAGCACTATCAGAATGATATCTCATAGTATAAATGGTTTAATATTAAGTAAATTAAATATTAGAGATTATCAGTTAAATAATATAAAAATAAATAGTGGTAAAGTTATAAAATATAAAGGCACTAATGTCTTAGTGTATCGAGAAAGTAAAAATAAATATATAATGCTAAAAAATAAATGTACACATATGGGATGTTCACTTATTTGGAATGATATAGATAAATTATGGGAATCTAAATGTCATGGTTCTATTTTTGATAAATATGGTAAAGTACTTTATGGTCCTGCTACTAAAGATTTAGAAAAATTTGAATGATAATTTAAAAATAACATATAAATTAATATGAAAAAATATTTTATTATTAGCTCAATTATTATATTTATAATTGGTTTTATGTTTCATTATTTATATCCACTAAGTAATAATTGCTTTTTAACTGGATTATTTACTCCAGTTAATGAAAGTATTTTTGAGCATTTAAAATTAATATTATATCCAACATTAATATGGTGGATTCTTTTTTATATTTTTAAAAAAAATAAATATGACATTAATATTGATAGCTGGTTTTTATCATCATTAATATCAGTAATTATTTCTTTAATTATATTACCAAGTATATACTATTTATTTAAATGTGGTTTTAATATTGAAAATAGTTATTTAAATATTAGTATTATGTATATTACTATTTTATTTAGCCAGTTAATTAGTTTAATAATATATAATATAAAAATAAAAATTAATATCTTGATTATTATTATATTAATTAGTTTAATAATAATCGTCTTTACTTACTTAACTATATATCCACCTAAACTTCCTTTTTTTCAAGATCCATTAACAAATACTTATGGTATTTTTTCAAACTAATATTTCAATTTTAATTGACTAATTATGACAAAAAAGTTATATTTATATTAGGAAGGTGATTGATATGGTTAATAAATTAAAATTTTATATTTGCAGGCATTGTGGCAATATTATTGTTAAATTAGAGGATTCAGGAGTACCAGTAGTTTGTTGCGGTGAACCGATGCAAGAATTAATACCAGGAACAATAGATGCAACAGTAGAAAAACATATACCAACAATTGAAATAAAAGATGATCAAGTAATCGTTAGAGTAGGAGAAATTCCTCATCCAATGATACCTGAACATTATATTTCCTGGATTTTGATAGTAACAGAAAGTGGCTATCAAATAAAATATACCAAAACCCTAGAAGAAGCAAGTGTAGTATTTAAAACAACTGAAAAAGTACTAGCAGCGTATGAATATTGCAATTTACATGGGTTATGGAAAAAGGAGCTGGATTAAAATGAAAAATATAGTCGCAATTAGTGGCAGCTTAAGAAAAGATTCCTATAATAAAAAAGTACTTCAAGAAATTAAAAAAATAGCAGGAAACAAAGTAGATTTTGAAATATTAGATATTTCTGAAATACCATTATTTAATGAAGAATGCGAAATAAATAATCGGCCTGTTATTGTTGATAAACTACTTAAAAAAATTGATAAAGCTGATTTAGTAATAATTTCTACTCCAGAATATAATTATTCAATGAGTGGAGCGTTAAAAAATGCTTTAGATTGGTTTTCTAGAGGAGAAACAGCAGCATTTATAAATAAAAAAGTCGCTATTACTAGTGCATCAATTTCTAGATTTGGTGGAGTAAGAGCTCAAGCTCATTTAAGAGAAGTATTATTTAGTATGGAAGCTAGAACTTTAAGAAGTCCAGAATTATTTATTGCTAATGCTTTTGAGTTATTTAATAATGATGATTTAACAGATGGAAGAACTTTAAAACAAATTAAAAAATATACAGAAAGTATTTTAGAACAAATATAAAGATGTTGAGAAACATCTTTTAATATGAATATTTAAGACCATAATAGTATTAAGGTGTTTATAATGTTAAAAAGAGTAATTCATCCATATGGTCCTATTTATGACCATAATTCAAAGATTATGTTTGTTGGAACTATAGCTAGTATCAAATCAAGAGAGCATGGTTATCCATATTCTAGTCCTTATAATAGATTCTGGAAAGTTTTAGAGATTATATTTATTGAAACAATAACTAATCCTCAAAAGTTTTTATTAAAACATAATATTGCTCTTTGGGATTCTATTAAATCATGCGATATAATAGGATCAAGAGATGCTAGTATTAAAAATATCGTAGTTAATGAACTATGGGAAGTTACAGAAAACAGTAATGTTAAGATGATTTTTACTAATGGGAAAAAAGCATATGAAATCTATCTAAAATATATATACCCAAAAACAAAAATACCAGCAATATGTCTTCCTTCAACTAGTCCAGCTCATGCTTCAAAGAAGTTAATAGACTTAGTAGATGATTATAAAATTATTTTAAAATATTTAAAATAGTGTCAAATTAATAAAATATAAATTAATTATTTATATTTTATGATATATTTATATTATTGAAAGGATCAATAATTAAATGAAAATGATATTTAAAATACTTATACTTTGTTTCATAATTCTTATTCTTTATTTATATATATTTAAAGAAGGGAGAATATTTATTTTGAATAATATTATTAGAACTAAAGAAACAGATTCAAATTTAATTAAAGATTTTTATGCTAAAGGAATTAATACAATTGATTATATAAATGTTTTAAAAACTGAAACTATTAATTTAAATAAAACTACCACTAGTTATTTACCAGTATATTATAATTTCGATAGAATATTAAGTTATCCAGAGATCGAAATTATAATTAAAGGACTTAATAATTCAAACGCAGTAACAACAGAAATAATTGGTAAAAGTGTTGATGAAAGAAATATATATTCGGTGTCAGTAGGTTTTGGTGAAAAAAATATTTTAATTGATGTTAATATACACGCGGCCGAAGTTGCAAGTACGATGTTTATAATTAAATATATTTCAGATTTAGTTAATGATTATGAGAATCAAAAAGAAGCTGCTATTAATTTATTAAATCAGGTAAAAATTATAGTAATACCAAGTGTTAATCCTGATGGATATCAAGCTTGTTTATTTGGTTTTAAAGAAATTAAAAATCATGACTTACATATTTATAAAAATCAAAAAGATATAGATTTTGAGTATTATAAAGCCAATGCCAATGGAGTAGATATAAATCGTAATTTTCCATCTCAGCACGGTGGTTTATATTATGAAGAATATCAGTTATCAGAATCAGTTTCTAGTAAACCATCACTTGGAGATAATGATTATTATCCTGGAAAAAATCTAGGAAGTGAACCGGAAACTAAAGCCTTAATGTATTGGTTTAATAAATATTTAAATGATAGTTATGCATATATTGATATGCATAGTGCTGGGAGAGTAATTTTTTCAGGAAAACCTAATCTTTCCGATAGTTATAATGATAGTAGTTTAAAACTTGCTAATATAGTAGGGGATATAAATAACTATAAAGTTTATGATAAAGATGATGAAGATGTTGGATTAGGTAATGATGGTACTGCAACAGATTTCTTTGCAGAGCTAGCATCAGGCTTTAAATTTAGTAATAAAACTGGCCGTTTATCAGCAAACCAATATTTAAATCCAGATGTTGAAGAAACTAATATTGGTATAATTACTTTAGAAACTTTAAAAAATTATACTTTTGATATAGATAAAATAAAAGAAGAATATCTCGAACAAAAATTAGAACAAGTATTAACTGAATTAATTAAAAGTGGTCTTTAAAAAACAAGGTTTAAACCTTGTTTTAAATTATATAAATAACTATACATAAAAAGTGTAGTAGACTTCCTATAGTAACAAATATATGGAAAACACTATGAAAATATTTTATTTTATGACCAGACATATATAATATTGAACCTAATGTATAGGCTATTCCACCAAATATTAATAAATATACTGCCTTAATACCAATCATATTAATTAAGTCTTTGGCATTAAATATGATGCACCACCCCATACCTAAATAACAGATCATAGAAAAGACTCGAAATTTTCTTAAATCAATTGAATTAAGAATAATACCAAGAATAGCAATTCCCCAGATTACTCCAAATAAAGTCCAAGCCAGAGTAGGGTTATGTAATCTAACAGAACTTAATAAAACAGGCGTATAAGTACCAGCAATAAGAATAAATATAGTACAGTGATCTAAAATTTGAAATACTTTTTTAGCAGTTTTATATTTAGGACTAAGTCCATGATAGATGCTAGACATTGTGTATAAAATAATCATTGAAATACCAAAGACTAATGATCCGGCTATTCCATAACCATCATTTTTTAAACTAGAAAATACTAAACATAATACTAAAGCTACTATGCCTATTAGGCCACCAACTATATGAGTTATCATATTCATGATTTCTTCACCTTTACTATAGCTTGGTAATTCTCTATCTTTAAGTTTTATTCTTTTCATTTAATCACCAATTATTTATATTTCTTTGTTAATGTATATGGTTTTTCTTCTGTGATTGTCATTGCTTCATTTATTTCATTATAAATTAAACCTGGATCATCAACTTGTTCTGTAAATGTTGCAAAAATTGGTTGTTTTGTAGGTTCATTTAAATAGTCTTGATTATATTGATGATCGATAGCAAACTTATTAATTTTAGTTGTAATATTCTTTAAAATAGTTTCATTATTAATTTCTTCAATTATTATAGGAATAAGTTCTAGTAAGTTACTTACATAGTCTATTTCATTTTCTAAAAATTGATAATTTTTGTCAGTTTTTTTAGCAATTGAAGGAATTCCAGCATTTCTTAATGCCGAAACTTTATCTAAATTATCTTCAATCATTAAATCAACACCAAGTTCTTTACAAATATCTACTTTATCTCCTTCAACAAATATAATTTTATCATGTAATATATTATATTTTAATAAACGATTTTTAACTCTAGTTCTTGTTTGAAAACTTTCTTTATAATGAGTTGTAGTTAATGTATGAGAAGATATAATAATTATTTTAATACCTAAGATTTTTAAAACTCTAGTTAATTCAATTACTTCTTCATTTAAACTAAAAAACTTATTATAGATTGTAGAAACAATATTTAAAATTTTACGCCAAAAAAAATTATTTTCTCTTTTTAGCCATTTTTCTTCATTCTCACCTGATGAGCCTCTTTTAGTTATAACTCCATCATAATCAAGTCCGACTACATATTCTTTATTTTTATCTAAATTCATTTCATTTATATTTAACTTCATAATTTCTCCTTCGGGTACTTAACAATTTTACCAAAAATGTATTTACTAGTCAATTTTACTTTTTTTTGTTAAAATATACTTAGTAAATGTAATTTAAAATCGCTCTATATTATAATATATGAGCTAAATTACTATTATATTAAGGTTGTGATATATATGAAAGATAATAATACTAATATAAACTGGTATCCAGGACATATGGCTAAAACAAAACGAGAGATAAAAGAGTTAATGCCTATTATAGATATTGTTTATGAACTAGTAGATGCTAGAATACCATATTCATCTAAAATAGTAGATGTAGATGATATTATTAAAAATAAAATTAAAATATTAATTATGACTAAAAAAGATTTATGTGATTTAAAAATCACTGAAAAATGGGTTAAATATTATGAAAACAAAGGATATAATGTTTTACTTCTTGATTTAAATAATCATAATGATTATAAAAAAGTAATATCATTGACAGAAAAATTAGTTAAAGAAATAAATAATAAAAGGAAACTTAAAGGTTTAAAAGTAAAAGAAATTAAATCATTAATAATTGGGATACCTAATGTTGGTAAAAGTACTTTAATAAATAAATTAGCTGGTAAAAAGGTCGCTAATGTCGGTAATAGACCAGGCGTTACTAAAATTAATACTTGGCTTAAAACTAATTACAACATTCTTGTATTAGATACACCAGGCATATTATGGCCTAAATTTTCAAGTGAAGAAATAGCACTTAATCTAGCATCTATGACTGCAATTAAAACTGAAGTATTGCCAGTAGATGATGTTGCATATTATATTTTAAAAATGTTAAGTAATCATTATCCAGAAATACTAAAAGAAAGATATGGTCTTACTAAAATAGATGATGAATCAATTGAAGAATCATATGAAATAATAGCAGCTAAAACTGGTTCATTTTTAAAAAATAATGAGATTAATATTGAAAAAATAAGTAATATAATAATCAATGATATAAAAAATGAATATATTAAAGGGATTACTTTTGATAGGAGTATTTAATGTTACTAGAGTATGAAAAAGAACTATATAAAAAAAACATTACTTTAATAGCTGGTGTTGATGAAGTAGGAAGAGGCCCTTTAATAGGTCCAGTAGTTGCAGCAGCTGTTATTTTACCAGTGAATTATCAATTAGAAGGTTTAACCGACTCTAAAAAAATAAGTGAAAAAAAACGAGAAGTATTGTTTGATAAAATTACTAAGGATGCGCTATCAATAGGTATAGGTATTATTGATAATCAGGTTATTGATAATATAAATATTTATCAAGCTACTAAACTAGCTATGATTGATGCGATTAATAATTTAAAAATAAAACCCGAACATGTTCTAATTGATGCTATGAAATTAGATATTAATATTGAAACTACAAGTATTATTAAAGGTGATCAAAAAAGTTTAAGTATTGCAGCCGCATCAGTTATAGCAAAAGTTACTAGAGATAAAATGATGATTGAATTAGATCAGAAATTCCCAGAATATGGCTTTGCTAAACACAAAGGATATCCAACTAAATTACATATTGAAAATATCGAAAAGTATGGTTTACTTGACAATTATAGATTTACTTTTAAACCAATAAATGTTTTAATAAACAAAGGTGATGTATATGAAAGAAAAATTAGAAAAACAAATAATTAAAAACACTATCATTTTCTTCTTATATATATATTTAACTGAGTTAATTATAAGATTTAATATAGGAAGCACTTTTTTTTCTTGGGGAACATTAAGAATTGCAATCAGTTCTTTAATAATGTCTATTTTAATATGTTTAATAATCTCAAATATAAAAAAAATATATAGAAATATAGTCGTAACTATTACAAGTTTATTTATAATGGTATATGCTTGGATAGAAGTTAACCTATATTTTTACTTAGGTTTTTTTATGGGAGTAGGCAATGCTGAACAAGGTACTAAAGTAACAGATTATATTAAAGAATATATTAGTGCAGCAAGACTAGGTACTTATTTAGTTATAATATTATTTATAATAATTAATTTATATTATTGGTATATCGAAAAAAAATTAAAAGAAAAAAAATTAGCTAAAACAACATATTTTAAATTTGAAATAGAATCTAAAAAAAGAAAAACATTTGTTTATTTGACTTTTATATTAATAACAATAATATTAAGTTTTTCTTTTTATGGAACTTTAAAATTAAATTTAATGCAAAACAAATTACAATCAACAAGTAATATTAATTTGTTGAAAAATCCTGAAAACTCTAATTTATCGGTTACTCAATTTGGAGTATTAACTTATGGAATAACTGATATATTAAGTAATATATTGAAAATAGAAGAGAACTTTGAATTTAATTATATTAATACAGATCATAATTCATTTATTACAGATGATACTAGATATATAAATGATGATGCTTGGGAATTATTAATCGCAAGTGAAACTAATAAAACATATAATAATTTAAATAATTATTTTATTAATCGAGAGATAACTCCAAAAAATCAATACACAGGGATATTTGAAGATAAAAATTTAATAGTTATTTTAATGGAATCAGTTGGTGAAATAGCAATTAATCCGGAATTATTTCCCAATATTTATAAATTATATGATGAAGGAATTACTTTTACTAATAATTATTCTCCAAGAAATACCTGTTCTACTGGCAATAATGAATTAACTAGTATAACTAGTTTATATACAATCAACAAAACATGTAACGCTAATACATATAAAAATAATTCCTATTTTCAGTCATTATTTAATATGTTCAATGATTTAGGTTATCACACTACTAGTTATCATAATTATCCTGAGTTTTATTATTCAAGAAGAATAATTCATCATAATTTAGGAAGCATGATTTATCGTAATGCTACTGATTTAAATATTGAGTGGAGTGCTCTGTATGAAGAATGGCCAAGTGATGTAGATTTAATAGAAGCTTCAACAGAATATTTTCTTAAAGAAGATAAATTTGTGGCTTATTTAACTACTGTAACAACCCATCAACCATATTCAGTAAATAGTGTTTATGGAGATAAATATTTAGATAAGCTTAGTGATTATGATTATAGTATATCTTTAAAAAGATACTTATCTAAACTTATGGAACTTGATAAGGCAGTAGGATTATTAATTCAAAAATTAGATGATGCTAATATTTTAGATGATACAGTAATAGCATTATTTGGCGATCATTATCCCTACGGTTTATCAGAAAAAGATATTAAAAATATTTTAGGAGATGAAATAAGTTTAAATAATGAAGTTGACAGAACTCCATTAATAATTTATAATCAAGCCCAAGAACCAATTAAGATAAATAAATATACATCTTTAGTAGATGTATTACCAACTATCTTAAATTTATTTAATGTTCAATATGATCCAAGATTATATTTTGGTGATGATATATTTAGTGATTATGATGATAAAGTTGTCTTTGCAGATGGTTCATGGCAAAATGAAAAAGGATTCTATAAATCAACAAGTGGCGATTTTATTTATCATAATGAAGAAGAAGCTCATTATACAGAAGAAGAATTAATAGAGATAAATTATCAAATTCATGTCAAACAAAAAATGAGTGCTTTAGCTATCAAAAACAATTATTATAATTATTTAAAAACTGGACTTAATAAATATGAAAAAGAAATTATTAATGAAGAATAGAAAAGGAGTTTATTATGAAATTAGTAATAGTTGAGTCACCAAGTAAGACAAAAACAATTGAAAAATACTTAGGTAAAAATTATAAAGTAGTTTCTAGT
>CAYTQE010000008.1:0-17268 GCA_964439985.1 uncultured Muribaculaceae bacterium
GTAAGTGTGCTAGTATAATCATTTGTTACCTCTTTATAATCTATAAGCTTTGGTGATAGTTGAGTAAAGTCTGGTGTTCCTTTGGCTTCTATTGCAGCAGTTCCACCGCCCTGAGCTAAAATTTTATTTACCAAAGGCTGATTAAAATTAACATTACAAATAGTCTTTCCTGAATCAACTCCAGTTATATGGACAACCCACTTTGTTTCATTCCAAATAGCTGTTCCAGTTGCATACGATGCTCCTCCGTTAGTTGTACATGTTACTTGAGTTATATAATCACCCTGTATGGTCGGAAATGTTGTGGAAACTTCTCCATCAATAATAGCGGCAATAGTTACATCTTCTTCATTATATTCAGTAGTTATAAGGTTTTCTAAGTCTAAAGTATTATGAATATATCCAGCATTGATTCCAAATTTAAGATAATAACCAGTACTAGTATTATTAGTAATAGCGATTCTTAATTGTTTAAATTCACTTACTTCTATTATTCCGGTAACTTCATCAATAGTTCTTGATGAGTATTCAACTATTAAATCATTTGGAGTTTCGATTAGAGAAGTACATTCTTCGTTTGAACATACATTATAGATAAGTTCATATTTAGAATTTACATTATTTAAAGAGTTTATTATAATATTTGCTATTGTTTCATTGTTATTTGAAGCATAAATAATGGTTGTTTGATTCCCATTAATAACTAAATTATAATTCATATCTGCTACTTTCATATTAGCAACGCTATCTTCATTTCTACTTATGAAGTTACTAAAAGTTATAGTTGATACAATAGTAAAAAGTACTAAACAAATATAAGTTGTTAGTATTATAAATCTTTTACTTGATATTAATTTATGAATTTTTTTTAAATTGTTTTTCATATACACCTCACTATAAGTTTCAATATCTAATTAAATTATATTATATATTTAAGTTTATTGCAAGACAAAGTGCAAGGGGTTTTACTGTTCTATCATATTTTGCAAGCTGACGATAAACAAATTGAGGGTTAGTATGCTATTTTCTAGCTACTCTTGTTTACACCATGCTTTTTTGCATATTCACACATTTTTTGCCTATATCTCATTTCTTCTGAGGTATCTTTTTTTTGTTTTAATCTGTAACATATGTATTATAAACTAATAAAATTAGGACAAACAGGTCGGTAGCATTAAAGTATTAATTGTTTAGTCCATACACAAATCAATTTATTAATTTTTTTCTTTATAAGTTTTTCTTGGAGTATATGGAATACCAAATACTTGAAATGATAATTCATTTAAATTCTTTAAGGTTGGTTTTATTGGTAAATAATCAAGGATAGCTTCATTATTATACAGTACTTTACCATATTTAGTAGTTATTCTTACTATTGTATATTCTGGCCCTAAAAAGTACATAGTAGGACAAAATATTCCTTTTGTACATACTTTTTTAAATGGATCTACTTCTTTTAAAATGGCTGGATTTTTATAAATTAAAGGATCTTCCTTTTGTGTATAAACAAATTCAACTACTACTTTTTCTCCAACATATTCTTTTAGTTTATCAAAGTATAAATTATATCTTTCTGTTTTAAATTCTTCTAAGTTCATAAGTTACTCCTTCATATTTTTTAAATAATTATATAAGTTTTCAGCTATTTGGGTTGGTAGATATTTATTTAGTTCTAATGCTGTTTTTTCTTTCATGTTTTTAACACTTCCAAAGGCTTTAATAAGCTCTTTTTTTCTTTTAGGTCCAATACCTGGTATGTTATCTAAAACACTTCCAATACTGCCTTTACTTCTTATTTGTTTATGGTAATTAATTGTATAGCGGTGTACTTCATCTTGAATTCTAGTTAGATAATGAAATAGTTTGCTTGTTTTATCAATTTGATATGATTCTAAAGTATTACCATCGATTAAATCACTAGTTTTATGATAGTTATTTTTTACTAGCCCACATACTTTAATATTTAAATTTAAACTATCTAGGACATCTCTTGCTGCTCTTATTTGATTAACTCCCCCATCAACTATGATTAATTCAGGTAATTGATCTTTTTCCATTAGAGCTCGATAATATCTTCGAT
The DNA here is from genome assembly GCA_964439985.1 of uncultured Muribaculaceae bacterium. Classification (GTDB taxonomy): domain Bacteria; phylum Bacillota_I; class Bacilli_A; order RF39; family UBA660; genus DUUS01. The sequence goes on from CAYTQE010000008.1 coordinate 2,081, forward strand.
ATATAACTTCTTTCATTGAATTATAATCATCATTTTTATCTAATAATATTTTATATTTGCGATATTTACTTTTATCAGGAAGACCATTTATAAAAACTACCATTCCTGAAACTGAGAATGAACCAAAAAGATTAGAATTATCAAATATATCTATTCTATTTATATTAATACCTAATAGTGCGGATAATTCATCATTAGCACCTTTAGTTCTTTCTAGTTTAAGCATTGCTTTTTTAAAATTGTTTTGATGATTTATTTTAGCGTTTTCTTTTGCCATTAGTAAAAGCTTTCTTTTCTTACCTCTACTAGAGTGTAATATTTTAGTATCTATTATTTTATTTAAAGAATTTATATTTATTTCAGTTGGAACATATATTTCTTTAGGAATTTCTTTCTTTTGATAAAAAAGAGCAATATATGATTCTAGTTCATCTATATAATAATCTGTTACCGTAAATATATCATTAAAAGTTTTAATTAGTTTCCCTGATCTAATAAATAGTATTGAGGTAGCTAAATACCCATTATCAAAATAATAATTTATGACATCCATATTCTCTTTATTTAAAAATTCTACTTTTTGTTTTTCTAATATTACTTCCATATAATCAAGTTCATTTTTTAATTCTAGTGCGAGTTCATAATTCATTTCTTTTGAATAATAATCTATTTTATCTAAGAGTTTATTTTTTATAATATCTTCATTTCCTCTTAAGAATGATAGGATTTCATTTTCCATCTCTAAGATTGTTTCTGTAGATATTTCTTTAACACAGTATCCTAGGCATTCATGGATATGGTAATATAAACATACTTCTTTAGGTAAACCAACACATTTTTTAAGAGGATATAATCTATTAATAAGATTTACTATTCTTCTAGCAGCATAAGCATTAACATAAGGACCAAATAGAATTTTATCTTTATGTTTTTTAACTTTTAAATATCTTACGACTTTTAAAGTTGGAAAAGGTTTCTTCTGATATTCTATATAAGGATAACTTTTATCGTCTTTTAAAAGAACATTATATTTAGGGTTATATTCCTTAATTAAATTAAGCTCTAAAATAAAAGCTTCAAGTTCAGTACTAGTAATTATATATTTAAAGTAGGATATTTCACTGACCATTTTAGCAGTTTTTCCAGTATTAGTACCACGAAAATAAGAACTTAATCTTTTCTTTAAGTCTTTAGCTTTACCTATATAGATAATTACATCATTAGCATTATACATTTGATATGACCCTGGTTTATTTGGTACTAAATTAAGTTCTTCTTTAAACATATATCTCCTTTTACTTCTTTTATTATATCAAAATTTGCTTCAAAAATAAAAGATTAGTATAATAAGATCAGGTGATTAAATTTGAAACTAATAAGTACTTCATTAATTGAAGAGAAGAAAAGCAAATTTTATGGTTTTTTATATGAAATTAATAATATAGAAGATGTTAAAAATATTTTAAATGAACTTAAATCCACTCATAAAAAAGCCGTTCACTTTCCTTATGCTTATAAATTACTAAATAGTGCGAGTAAAACCGATGATAAGGAACCTAATAATACAGCAGGTATTCAAATATTAAATACTTTAGACCGTAATAATTTAAATAAACATTTATTAGTTGTTGTTAGATATTATGGAGGTAAAAAATTAGGAGCACCTTTACTTCTTAGGACTTATTCAAAATGCGCTAGAGAATGCATAAAATAATATTAACTACATATTTTTTATTAGGTGGTTATATGATTGATAAATTAATAAACTATGGAAAGATAATGGTTATACCATTTGGAGTAATATTATTAAGTCCAATTATTTTATCTATTTTAAATTTAATAGGTGTTAAAACTTATGATATTATGATTTTAATAATTATGGTTATTACTTCATTAATAACTGGATTCTTCGTTGGTCGAAAATCAGATCAAAAAGGTTATATTAATGGGATTATATTTGGATTATTACTAACTTTAATAATGTTTATATTAAGTTTGTTTTTTAAAGATAAATATGGACTAGAGACTATTATATATTATTTAATAATAATCTCATCATGTACAGTTGGTTCAATGATAGGTATTCAAAAGAGCGAAGAAAAAACATCGTAATGATGTTTTTTTTAGTTTACTATACATTAAAAAAAAGAGAAAATATTTTTTCTTTTTTCAATAAATATTAATTAGCTATTATCCACAATCCCAAGCAAATAAAGCATTGAAATAATAATCCCAGTTAGTATTGATTTCCCCTAAAATATCGCATGGATGGTGGTATAGTTTTGATAAGTTCCATGTACTTATATCTCCTATTGACCATGTTGAAGCATTACTTCCTGCATATCCAAATATCCACGACATATCAATAACATTTGATGTATTCCAAGAACTAATATCACCTAAAGACCAAGTGGTAGCCTCTGAACCAGCATTATAAAACATCGAAGTCATATATATTACGTTTGATGTATCCCAAGAGTTTAAATCCAGATTAAATGAATTGCTATAATTTCCTGCGAATGTAAACATATTTGTCATATCTATTACGTTTGATGTATCCCAAGTACTTAAATTACCTATTGACCAGTTGTTGGTAGCTACACCAGCATAATAGAACATCCTATACATATTAGTTACTTTTGTTGTGTTCCATGAATTTAAACTTCCTATTGACCAGGCTAAGGCCTCTGAACCCGCATTATAAAACATTAAGGACATGTTAGTTACACTTGATGTATCAAAAGAACTTAAATTTACATTAAATGAATCACTATTATTTCCGGTAAATTTAAACATATTTGACATATCTGTTACATTAGATGTATCAAAAGAGCTTAAATCTAGATTAAATGAATTGGTATTATATCCAGTATATAAAAACATATTTGACATATCAGTTACATTAGAAGTGTCCCAGGAATTTATATTTAAACTAAATGTACTTTCATTATAACCAGAATTCGAGAACATTTCCGACATAGTAGTAGTATCTTTAGTATTAAAGTTTCCATATATTGTGTAAAGCTTGTTTAAGCATGAAAATAAATAATCTGAGTGTATTGGTGCATTTACTCCATCATTTTGGCCAATAGTTATTTTATACAACTCTGGATTTATTCCTGACTCATACCATAACATCACTGAACCATTTTGCTTTTCTGATATATCAAAAGATCCAATTGCACTTCCTGGAACTGTGTTATTTTCTACAAACTCTATACTTTCACTACTTTCTACTATATAACAGCACTTTTTAATTTTTATTTATTTTTAGAATCGATTATAATTGTAACTGGTCCATCGTTTTCAATATTAACTAGCATATCAGCTCCAAATTGACCAGGTAAGGTTTTTATTTCTTTATTTAATTTTTCATTAAATAATTCATATATTTTAATACTTTCTTCACCATTCATTGCGTTAATATAACTAGGTCTATTACCATCTTTAGTTATTGCTTGTAAAGTAAACTGACTTATTGATAATATTTCACCTTTTATATCAAGAATACTTTTATTCATTATTCCTTCTTGGTCATCAAATACTCTTAAGTTAAGTATTTTCCTAACTATATAATTTAAATCCTCTTCAGTATCATCTTTAGCAATACCTACTAATATTACAAATCCTTTTTCTATTTGATTTATAATTTTATTATTTACTGAAACACTAGCTTTTTTACATCTTTGGATAACTACTTTCATCTTATTACCTCCATTACAAAATTAAGTAATTTTAATTCATCTATATATTGATTTAATTCATTATTGTTTTTTACTTTAACTTGAAGTTCATAATCAATAGATTTTTCAGTTTTAAATTCTTTTATACTATTTATAGAAACATTTTTTAAACTTGCTTTTGTTACTATTTCTAAAATATGATTTTTAAATGAATTAGTTTTAATTAATAATTTAACATCAAATAAACTACTAGTAGATAAATCTTTATTCCATTCTACCTCTATTAAACGATTTTCTATATTAGTAATATTTGAACAATCTTTTTGATGAACAGTAACACCTTTTCCTTTTGTAACATAACCTATTATTTCATCACCTGGTACTGGATTACAGCATGCAGCCATTGTTACTAAAATATTATCTGTTCCTGCCACTATGACATCATTTTTATAATTTTCTTTAGAACTTGATGTTTTATTAACTTTAGAAAGCATTATATCTTGGACAGATTTTTTATCTTCAAATATTAAATTTATTATATAAACAGCAGTATATCTAAGTGATCCTATACTAAGAAGTAATTCATCATAATTAGATATTTTTAAATCTTTTAAGACTTTATTAATATTTTCTTCACTTAAGACTTCACTTAAGACAAGTTTTTGTTTACGAATTTCTTTTTCAAGTAATTCTTTACCTCGTTCTATATAATTTTCACGATCATGCTTACTAAAGTATGATTTGATTTTATTTTTAGCTTGAGTGGTTTTAATAAATTTTAACCATTCTTTACTTGGCTTTGATTTATTATTAGTGTTTATTTTAATTATGTCACCATCATTTAAAGAATAGTCTAGTGGTACTATATTATCATTTACAATAGCTCCGACAGTTTTATCGCCAACATCAGAGTGAATTCTATAAGCAAAATCTATTGGAGTACTACCCATAGGAAGTTCCATTACATCACCTTTAGGTGTAAATACATAGATTTGTTCTTTTAAAAACTCTTCTTCCATATTACGAGCAAATATTTCATCACTTTGTTCATCTATATTACTTTCAATAATATTTCTAAATAATTCAAGTTTTTGTTCCATGATATTTTGAACACTCTTGCCATGTTCTTTATATGACCAGTGAGATGCAACACCATGCTCTGCTATCTCATCCATTTTTGGAGTACGCAGCTGGATTTCAAATATATTACCATCAACTCCAAAAACAGCTGTATGTAGTGATTGATACATATTTTCTTTAGGCATTGCAATAAAATCTTTGAATCTTTTAGGAATAGAACGATATTTTGAATGAATTAATCCTACTGCTAAATAACAATCACTTTCAGTTTCAACTATTAATCTCATTGCTAAAATATCGTAAATATCACTCCACTTTCTTCCTTTTGAAAGTTTATTATATATACTATAAACGCTTTTAACTCTTGCTTTCATCTGAAATTTAATACCATGGTCAAGTAATATTTCGGAGATACTATTTTTCATTTCTTCTAAGTTATTTGATAAAGTTTCTCTAGTAACTGTTAATTTTTCTAATATTTCATTATATATATCGGGTTTTAAATTTCTTAAACAAAGATCTTCTAATTCACTTTTAATACTATTAATTCCTAGTCTATGAGCAATGGGAATTAACACTTCTTTTGTTTCATTAGCGAATCTTTTTCTTTTTGCCTCAGGTAAAGCATCAGCAGTTCGCATATTATGAAGTCTATCAGCTAGTTTTATTATTAAAACTCTGACATCTTCACTTATTCCTACTAATACTTTTCTTAAATATAAACTAGATGATTCATTATAATCAGTTAGCTTTAGTCTTTTTAATTTTAGTAAATTATCAATAATTACTTTTACTTGGGTTCCATATTTTGTTTCAATAAAATCAAGTGTTGTATTACATAAATGCGGTGTTTCATGCAAAAGAGCTGCAGTTATTGTTGTCGCATCAACATTTAAATCTGCAACTATACCAGCAACTATTACGCTATGATCAATTTGGTTCTCACCATTTTTTCTTCTTTGACCATCATGAGCTTTTTTAGCAAACTTATATGCTTCATTTATTGTTTCTAACTCTTCATTAGTAAAATCATTATCTCTAGCTTTTTTTAAGATATAATCAATTGTATACATTCTAATTGCTCCTTATAATAATTCTTCTTTTTTATCCTTCTTATCAGAATTATTTTTGTTTATCCGATTTTCTAGGATTGGGGCCATATAATCTTCTAAATAATCACTAGGAGTTGATAAAATATCACTTACCATTTCTCCTAATGTTAATTTTTGAGAATCTTGCCAGTAATACTTACGCATATATCGCCATATATCATGTTCTTTTATATATTTAATATTTTTTCGTTTTAATTCATTAACTTTAGTATTTAATGCTGGGGTTAGTTTTTTATATAATTCTTCTAAATTATTAAATTTAAATTCATCCATTTTAATTCTCCTAAATATATTTATTTAAACTCTCATATATTTATTATATAACAAAATAGGTTTTTTTTAAAGGAAGATTAAATGAAAAATAAATTTGTCCAAAGTACTATTATTTTAATGATAGGTGGTCTTTTAACTAAATTATTTAGTTTTATTATTAGAATATACTTTACTAGAATAATTGGTATCGATGGTATCAATATATACTCTATCATAATGCCAACTTATAGTTTATTAATTACAATAACCCAGTTAGGTTTTCCAATAGCAGTATCTAATATTATCGCTAAGGGTGAAAAAAGTGGTAAAAATGTAATATTTTCAATCATCCCTGTATCTATAATATTAAATTTAATATTAATTATTACGATTATTTTATCAGCTAAATTTTTAAGTAATAATTTACTTCATGAACCAAGAGCAGAACTTCCATTAATTTGTTTATCTTTAGTTTTACCCTTTATTTCAATATCTAGTATAATTAGAGGGTATTTTTTCGGTAAACAAAAAATGCTTCCTCATACTCTTTCGAATATTATAGAACAAACTTTTAAATTTTTTATTGTTATAGCTATATTACCTATTCTTTTAAAATTTGGAACTATTATCGCAGTTAGTGGTTATATTTTAATTAATATTGGATCAGAAATTATTTCAATAATTGTTTTCTTATTATTTTTACCTAAAAAATTTAAAATTTATCGTGAAGAAATTAAACCAGATTTTGAAACTATCAAAGATGTTTTATCAATTAGTTTACCTAGTGTCGGGGGTAGAATTATTGGTAATATTGGATTTTTCTTTGAACCAATTATTTTAACTACAGTTATGATACTTGTTGGTTATTCTAGTGAGTATATTATATCTGAGTATGCAATATATACAACTTATGTAATAGGTCTATTAATAGTCCCCACTTTTTTTATAACTGCTCTATCTACTGCTTTAATACCTGAAATATCAAAAAATATTAATAATAAAGATAAGATCAAAAAAATATTTAAAAAATCTATTTTATCAGCTTTATTATTAGGAATAACTGCTAATATTTTTATATATTTTTTTGCAGAAACTATTCTTTTAATTATATTTAATACAAATTTGGGAGTACCATATATAAAGGTTTTATCTATATTTTTTATATTATATTATTTAGAAGCACCTATGGCTAGTACTCTTCAAGCTTTAGGCTATGCTAAATATAATATGAAAACTACAACGATCGGAATCATTATTAAATTAATATTAATTGCCTTATTAAGTTTATTTAAAATAGGTATATATTCTTTATTAATAGCAGAAATAATATTTATCTTAATTGTAGTTATTTTAAATTATATAAAGATAAATAAAATATTTAAAGAAAAAAAGACTTTAAGCCTCTTTTAATATTTCAATTGCTTTACGCATTTTTAAATCATATTTTATCATTTCTTGGTCGCCAACCATTTTTAATAGTTCTTCTTCGGTTGTGCCATATAATTCAGCCATTTTTTTAGTTTCAGTTTTTACTTCTTCGTCAGTTACTTCTACTTTTTCTTGATTAGCAATTTCTTCTAATAAATATCTTGATTTAATACGATTTATTGCTTCTGGTTCCATCATTTTCTTTAATGATGCCTCATCTGATTTTGTAAACTCAAAATATTGTTCTAAAGTTAAACCTTGCATTTTTAATTGCTCAGCATATTGATTTAATATTCTATTAACTTCATCTTCTATTATTTCTTCATTAAGATCAACTTCTAAATTAGATATAGCAGTTTTAAGTAATTCATCAATATAACGATTTTCAGCATCTGCTTCTTTATGTTCAAGTAAGTGTTTACTAATTTCACTTTCTAATTCATTTTCAGTTTTAATATTATCATAACCTAAATCTTTATAAAACTCTTCATTAAGTGTAGGTAAAACTCTAGTTTTAATTCCTGTAACTTTAACAGTAAACTCAACTTCTTTACCTTTTAATTCATCGACATAATCTTCAGGAAATTTTAATTTTAATACTTTTTCATCGTTTACTTTCATTCCTACTAATCCATCTTCAAATCCAGGAATAAAAGTATTTGATCCTAATTCTAATGGATAGTTCTCTCCAGAACCACCTTCTAGTTCTTTACCATCAACTACCCCTTTAAAATCAATAACCGCGGTTGAACCAATTATTAATTTTCCGTCATTATCTTCAATAACATCAGCGTATTTATCTCTTAAACTTTTAATTTCATCTGCAATTTCTTCTTTAGTTACTTTAACAGCTTCTTTTTTTATACCTAAGTCTTTATATTTACCTAATTTAATTTCTGGTTTTTCAATAACAGTAAATTTAAAAGTAACATCATGATCACAAATATGAGTTATATCAACTTTTGGTTCACATACTGGTAAAAGATCTTTATCTTTTAATGCTTCAACATATGCATCGTTAATTGTTAAATCAACAGCATCCATAAATAATGATTCTAGACCAAATTTTTTAATATATACATCTTTAGGAACAGAACCTTTTCTAAAGCCATCTACTTCTATATCTTTTTTCTTAGATTCAAAAGCTTTATTTAAAGCATCTTCCCATTTTTTTCCTTTAATAGTTATTTCTATTTCTTTTACATTTTTCTTCATAAATTTCTCCTTTGTAAACTCTTATTATTATACTTTATATAATTATTTTATGCAAGATACACTTTATATATTATAGTGATATTATTCTACGGTAAAATGTAATGTTTCTGGAATACCATAAGATGAATTAAGTATATCAGCATCCGCTTGAGTTCTAGCATAACCTGTAGTAACTAAACTAAAACGAAACATATTAGTCGTATTTGTTACATTTGACATATCAAATGAGCTTATATCTAAATCTGTAATTTGACAATAAGAAAACATTTGATGCATACTAGTTACTTTTGAGGTATCAAAACCACTTAAATCTAAACTATTAACATTACTGTGAAAAAACATACCAGACATATTAGTTACATTTGAAGTATTAAAATTACTAAAATCTAATGATGTAACTTTACTATGACTAAACATTGAATACATAGAAATTACATTAGATGTATCAAAAGAACTCATATCTATTGTACTTGCGTTACTTCCATAGAACATACCAAGCATTGCGATTACTTTTGAAGTATCAAAATTACTTAAATCAAGATTTTCAATTTGTGTTTCTGCAAACATATATGCTGTAACCATTGCTGCGGAAGTATCAAAGTTACTCAAATCTAGACTTGTAAATTGTGTTTCTGCAAACATATACGACATATTAAACACTTTAGAAGTGTCAAAGCTAGTTATGTCGAGACTTGTCAAATTTGTACCTTTAAATACAAATGACATATCGGTTGTATTAGATGTATCAAAATCATTTAAGTCTAGACTTGTAAATTGTGTATCTGCAAACATATAAGACATATTAGTTACATTTGAAGTATTTAGATATTTTATTTCTAATGTATCAGTATCACTTTCATAAAACATTCTTCTCATATCAGTAATATTAAGATTTAATGAAGCAACTCCTTTTACTGATGAAGAATTTATACTATATTCTTCATCAGTTGCTTCATCATAAAGCCATACTGTTCCAAACATATATGCAACGGAGTTAAATGTTGTTCCATTTATAGTTTCTGGGATTATTACATATTCATCATCTCCAGTATATAAATTTACATCTATATAAATATCAACCGTATCACCTAAATCTTCATCATAATGTTCTTCTAACCAAACATCTGATATTAATGTAAAATCTTCATCAGTAGCCATCGTGTAATATGCTGGTATTTCAGTACTATCATTATCACTATTTTCTGTTAATATATAACCTCTAAATATTTTATCTTGATCTATATTTTGGCTATATTCTTGATTAGGAAAATAGATACTTAGAGTGTAATTATGGGCTTTATCTCCATCAGTAGGTCCAGTGAAATTACCTTGACCTAATAATATGTTTTTAGCTCCAATTCCAATATTAGTTTGAGTTTCTATATTAGGCACAGTTGTTCCATTACTTCCAGGATTAGCACTTGATAAAACATATTTTAAAGCAGCCTCTGAAAAGGTATTTTCTTCTACTACTAAACTTATTTTATAACCCATGTTTAACCCTGTTGTATTATTTCCAGTTACTGTAAAAGTTTTAATGGCAGCTGCATCATTACTGGGAATGATATTAGTAATATTAATATTTGATCCACTATTATAATATATATTCATTGATCCACCAGTTACGGTTATTGTAGTAGAGTCTTCTCCTCCTGATAAATTTGCTGTAAAGTATGCAAAAGAAAACCCTACTGATATAAATAGTAAAGTAATAATCATTATAATTGCTAAATTTATATTGTTTTTTATATTCACTCTATTCACCTATCATTAAGTTTAACATTTTTATTTTTTTTATTCAATTAAAAATATAAATAAAAAAACTCAGTATATATTAAACTGAGTTTTTTATTTATTTTACAACAAATGTTAAACCAGCTGGTTTATCTGAAGAACTATTAAATCTATCTGCATCAGCCTGAGTTCTAGCATAAGCAGTAGTAATTGTAGCATCATAAAACATTGAGTCCATATTATCAACAATTATGGTGTCAAAAGAACTTAAATCTAAAGTTGGGACACTAGTTTTGCGAAACATATGGGACATATTAGTAACTTTAGATGTATCAAAATTGCTTAAATCTAATGTAGAAAATTCGCTTTGATAAAACATCCAAGACATATTAGTTACATTTGAAGTATCTAATGTGCTTAAATCTAAATTAGATACTGTTATCCATAAAAACATATCTGCCATATTAGTTACACTTGAAGTATCCCATGAACTTATATCTATACTGCTAGCTTTACTATGATAAAACATAGACGACATATCAGTTACATTTGATGTATCAAAAATATTTAGATCTAAATTAGCAGCTTTACTATAGTCAAACATATGAGACATGTCAGTAACATTAGATGTATCAAAAGAACTGAAATCTATAGAAGTAGCTTGGCTATTAGAGAACATACTATTCATATCAATCACATTTGAGGTATCAAAGGAACTTAAATCGAGATTTGAAGGTCTAGAATTGGTAAACATATTAGACATATCAACTACATTTGAAGTATCTAAATAAGTTAATTCTAAAGCATCTGATTCGTTACCTTCAAACATATACGACATACTGGTTATATTATTATTTAGAGTCGCTATTCCTTTTACTGGAGTTGAAAAATAAGCTTTTTCTTCAGCGCTATTCCAATAATAACCAAACATTACATAAGTGGATGTTATCAATGTTCCATTTATATATTCTGGAATTATTACATATTCAGCATCACCTATATATAAATTTATATCGATATATCCATCTATATAAGGATCACCTTCACCATATATCCAGATTGGTTTTTGAAAAAACAAAAAATCATCATCAGTAGCCATCGTGTAGTATTCTGGCATTTCTATCTGATTACTTTCAGTATCACTATTTTCTGTTAATATATATCCTCTAAATATTTTATCTTGATCTATATTTTGATTATATTCTTGATTTGAAAAGTATAAACTTAAAGTATAACTATGTACCTTATTTCCATCAGTTGGTCCAGTAAAATTACCTTGACCAAGTAATATGTTTTTAGCTCCTGTTCCTATATTTGTTTGAGTTTCTATATCAGGAACTGTCGTACCATTACCGCCTAAATTATCACTTGATAAAACATAGTTTAAAGCATCTTCTGAAAAGGTGTTTTCTTCAACTACTAAACTTATTTGATAACCCATATTTAATCCTGTTGTATTATTTCCAGTTACTGTAAAAGTTTTAATAGCTACTGCATCATTACTAGGAATAATATTAGCGATATTTATATTTGATCCACTATTATAATATATATTCATTGATCCACCAGTTACGGTTATTGTAGTAGAGTCTTCTCCTCCTGATAAATTTGCTGTAAAGTATGCAAAAGAAAACCCTACTGATATAAATAGTAAAGTAATAATCATTATAATTGCTAAATTTATATTGTTTTTTATATTCACTCTATTCACCTATCATAAGTATAGCTGTTTAAAAGTTAAAATACAACAATATTATAATTATTTTATCTTTTTTGTAAATAATATTAATATGAATGAAATAATTAAATTACAAGCTTTAATGTCTTTTTTAGATAGTTTTAGATTTGGGGGATACTCTGTTAATTATATTAATTATTATATTGATATGATGATGGATAATGCTGAAGATGATTTATTAGAGTGTTTACTTATATTAAAGTTTCATGGTATAGATAATAATAAAGATATAAATAAACACTTATTAATTGTTAGAGATTATTATAATAAAATAAAAGAAAAAAACCGTTAAGCAATTTTAACGATTTCAATTTGATATGCTCCAGTAGGTGATTCAACACTTAGAATATCTCCTACTTTTTTATTTATTATAGCTCTACCAATAGGTGATTCATTTGATATTTTATTTTCAAATGGATCAGCTTCCATAGAACCAACTATTTGATATTCTTCTTCTTCATTATCATCAATATATTTAATTACGACATTACAGCCAACATCTACTAGAGAGTTGCAATTTCTTTTTTCAATTATTTTTGCATTATCTAACATATATTCTAATTCAGCAATACGATTTTCTACTTCAGCTTGTTCAGTTCTTGCTGCATCATAATCAGCATTTTCTGATAAATCTCCTTGAGCTCTAGCATCTTTAATAGCTTCTATTATTGCTGGTCTTCTTTCAGTTTTTAGGATGTTTAACTCAGTTTCTAATTCTAAAAAACCTTCTGTTGTTAAAAGAATTTCTTTTTTTGACATAACATCTCGTCCCTTCTTGTTTCATTTAAATCTAAATAAGGATACTACAAATATACTTAAAAGTCAAATATTTTTAAACGCATCATATCACCTGGTTTTAAAGGTAGTTTTTCTTGGATTTTTATTATCATTTGTGGATGATTAGCAATTTCTATTGGTTCTAATTTTTCATTATAAATATTCGTTATTTTATAGTTTAAATAATCTATATCTGGACCAAAAAATTGAACTTCATCATTTAATTTAAAATAGTTTCTTTGTTCGATAGTAATAATCCCTTCTTTATTTTCTAAAACTATTCCTAAAAAATCTTGATTTGATACTTCTTCTCTACTAGTTAAATAATATTGTTCTTCAACACCAGGTAGTTTTTTAAAAAATTGAGGTGCTGTTTCTCTATTAGCGCACCTATTAAGTACACTCTGTACAAAATTAATATATGCATTATCTAAAGTTTTATTTCCTATTTTATTAATTAATAGTTTATATGAGTGTAAAACAGTAGCTATATAATAAATACTTCTCATTCTACCTTCAATTTTAAATGAGTATATTCCTGATGCGATCATTTCATTAAAGTATTCGACCATACTTAAGTCTTTACTAGACATCCAAAAATTATTATCTATTAATTTATTATCATCATCTGTAAATTTAAAGTTCCATCTACATATTTGAGCACATCCACCTCGGTTAGAATCCCTATTAGTAGCATAATTTGATAATATGCATCTACCACTAAAACTAGTACACATTGCTCCATGAACAAATGCTTCTATTTCAAGATTAGTTTTTTCTTTGATGCTTCTAACATCTTCTTCCATCGCTTCTCTAGCTAAAACTACTCTTGTTGCGCCTAATTCTTTATAAAAAAGAGCAGCTTCAGCATTAAGTACTGAGCTTTGGGTTGAAATATATCTTTCTAGTTTTAAATTAAGTTTATTACATAGTTCTAAAACTGAGATATCACTAACCATTATCCCATCTACTTTAATTTGATCTAAATATAGTAAGTATTCTTCTAATCCTTTAAAATCTTCATCATGAAAGACTATATTAACAGTTACATATAATTTTTTATTTTTTAAATGGACTAAATTAACTGCTTCTTTCATTTCTTCTAATGAGAAGTTTTTAGCGTTTGCTCTTAAACTAAAGTTTTGACCACCTATATATACTGCATCAGCTCCATAACGAAGAGCTATTTTTAATTTTTCTATATCTCCTGCTGGAGCTAGTAATTCTACCATATTAATCCTCCAATTTATAGATTGTTTTATTATTTAAAAACTTCTCTTCACTTTCTGTAAATTTATTATTAATAATATCTAAATAGTCTTCATAATTATATTTTGTCAGATCAAAATAATAAAATAATATTTTATTATCATTTAGTTCATTTAATATATTGTAATAATTAAATGGTTTACTAAAAAATAAAGCTGTTCCATTACTATTTTCAATACTATAGAAAGAATTATCTTCATTAATTGTTAAATTACCACTTTTAACGCTTTCTAGATTATGAAACTTATTAAAATTAGATAGGAGTGCTCTTCTTGAATACATTGCTATATTATGACCAAAAACAGGTAATACTATGGGTTTAGTAGTATTATCTAATATATATATTATTTCTTCTTTAGTTAGTTCATTAGCAAGTTGAGCTGAATGTACTTTTTCAAGCCATAAGTTTATACTTACTGAATTTATTACAAAATGAGCTTGATTCCAAATTAAAGGAATATTTTCATTTTTTAATAAATAATAAAGTCCCACATCTTCAAAAAAGATTCCTTTGACAAAATCTAATTGAGGTATTAATTTTTTAAAATCATTTATTTTTTTAGTATCTAATAATATATTAATATTTAAATAGATATTTATATCTAATTCTTTTAAATCCTCTATATTATATTCAGGATAACCAATACTAAAATCTTGGATTGCAAAAAGAAAATTAGTTATCCCAATTTTCTTATATTTATTTATTTCTTCAATATTTTTTGGACTGATTAATACTTTACTATTTTCCATCATTTTTTTTAATGCTTACTGATAAGCCATCTCCTATATCATAAAACTTAGTAATATAATCTTGATTGTTATTTAAGAACTCTACATAGCGCTCTATACGATCAACTATTCCTCTTAAACTTTTAGTTTTAATTGAGGCTTTATTATTAA
>CAYTQE010000009.1:0-16703 GCA_964439985.1 uncultured Muribaculaceae bacterium
TATTATAAATATCTCTAAATTCTTCTTCTTCAGTTTTAGCAGTACCAGTCATACCAGATAATTTATTATACATTCTAAATAAGTTTTGGAAGGTAATTGTTGCCATAGTTCTGGTTTCTTCATTTATTTTTACGCCTTCTTTTGCTTCTATTGCTTGATGAAGCCCTTCACTGAATTGACGACCATGCATTAACCTACCTGTAAACTGATCTACTATAACTATTGCTCCTTCTTCATCAACTACATAATCAACATCATTTTTCATACCATAGTTAGCTTTAAGTGCTTGATTAACATGATGAACTAGAGCAGTATTATCTGCATCATATAAGTTTTTTAATTTAAAATGAGTTTCTAGTTTAGTACTTCCTTCTTCAGTAAGCATTACTGTTTTACTTTTTTCATCAATTTTATAGTCTTCATCTACTTTTAGTTTTTTAACAGCTCGATCAGAATCATTATATAAATTTGCTGAATCCATTTTTCCACCAGAAATAATTAGAGGAGTTCTTGCTTCATCTATTAAAACTGAGTCTACTTCGTCAATTATTACATAATTAAGTGGTCTAAGTACACGATCTTCTTTTTTAGAAACCATATTATCCCTTAAGTAATCAAATCCCACTTCATTATTTGTTGCATAAGTTATATCACGGTTATATATATCTTGTTTTTCAAGGGGGGATAGTTCTCTTAAATTAACACCAACTGTTAATCCTAAAAAATTATAAATTGGTCCCATCCACTCAGCATTACGCGCGGTTAAGTATTCATTTACGGTAACAACATGTACGCCTTTTCCTTCTAAGGCATTAAGATATGCTGGTAAAACTGTAGTTATTGTTTTACCTTCACCAGTTTTCATCTCAGCTATATTTCCATAGTGAATAGCCATAGCTCCTATTAATTGAACACGATATGGTTTTTCGCCAATTTGACGATAGGCAACTTCTCTAACAGTTGCAAAAGCTTCAACTAGAATATCTTCTAAGGTTTCACCATTTGCTAATCTTTCTTTAAAAATTGCAGTCTTTCCCGCTAATTCTTCTTCACTCATTTTAGAGTATTCTTCTTCAAGCAGTTCTATTTGATCTGCTAGTTTATTAAATCTTCTTAATTCTTTATATTCAGTATCAACAAGTTTCTTTAAAAAACTCATGATATTCACCTCACTAAAAAATATTATATCACATAAAATCTTTAGCTTAAAGATGAATATATACATATTGTATAAAAGAAAAAAAGGATTTAAATCCTTAAATTGTATTAATTATTCCGTATTGTCCATCTTTTCTTTTATATACAACAGAATAACAATCTTCTTCTATATTGTTAAATATAAAGAAGTCATGATTTAATAGCTCCATTTGTAAAATTGCTTCTTCTTCATCCATCGGTTTAGAATCGATTGTTTTTCTTTTAATTATTTTATTTTTATTTTGAATTTCTTCTTCAGTTGAATCAAATATAAAATCTATTATTTTAGGTTCTTTTTTATATTTATCAACCAATCTTTTTTTATTTTTTCTAAATTGGTGGTCTAATTTATCTATTACTAAATCAATTGCTGCATATAAATCGGAATGAGTTTCTTCTGCTCTTATTGTAAACTTTTGTGTTGGTACTGTGACTTCAATTATCTGATTATTATTTTTTATCCGAACAATCACTTTTGCTTCAATGGTTTCAGGTGAATCAAAGTACTTGTCTAATTTTGAAATTTTTTCTTCAATATAATTTTTTATTGAAGGTGTTAATTTCACTTTATCTCCATGAATTTTTATTATCATTTATATCATCTCCCTACTAAAATTATAACATAGGGAAAAGAAAAAAACTACAAAATTGTAGTCATTTGTACAGCACATACATCTACTGCTTGCAAACCTTTTACAGTCTCAATTAAGTTGAAATCAACTAGTTCGCCTTCTTTTAAAGTTTTATATCCTTCTTTCACAATTGCTGAGTAATGAACAAAAATATCTTCTAAATCTTCATATTCAATAAATCCATAACCTTTTTCGTTGTTAAACCATTTTACTTTACCTCTCACGCGAAACACCTTCCCTTCTACAAAAATTTGTACTGCATCAAAGACATCACAAAGTTTTTTACTAGGTATAATATTGTGTATATTATGTGATGCTGAAAGTATAACAACAATTATTTAAAAATTGTGTCGAAAAAGGTCTAAAAGGTTAAGTTTATGTTCCAAAGATTACTTTTGCCTATGTATAGTGAGAATGTTTTTGTTTAAGTAACAAAAAACGACATTTCACACAATAATTATAATTATTATTTTTTTTATGGTAATTTTATAATACAAAGGTGATTATTAGTGAAAAAGGTAGTAATAAATTACTGTATGAAATCTATAGAAAAAAATAATAAATATGACGAAATTAAATTACAAGAAATAAAATATGGTCTTGAAGCTATATATCTTAATATTAGTAAATTCATTGTCTATTTCACTATTAATGCTGTATTAGGTACCTTTTTAGAAGGAATAATTTTTTTAATATTATATATACCATTAAGAAGCTTTAGTTTTGGATTTCATGCTAAAAATAGTTTGACTTGTTGGATTTTATCGGCTATTGGCTTTGTAATTATTCCCTATATTTCAACGATAGTTACTTTTAATTTTATTAGTAAAATTATAATAATAATTTATTCTTTAACAATTTATCTATTATTTAGTCCTGCTGATACACCAGCAAGACCAATAATAAATAAAGAGTATCGTTTAAAATTAAAAAAATACACTTTAATCACAGTAATGATCTATTGCATATTAATTATTCTAATTGAATTAAATATTACTAATCTAATCATCCTTGCACTGATATATCAAAGTATTATGATTACACCATATTTTTATAAGATTTTTAAAGTATCATATAATAATTATTTAAGTTATGGTTTAAATTAATTATATAGATTTAAACATTATGTGAAAGGAGTTGGATTACATGGTAGAATTCTTAGCATTTTTAGGCAATTTGGTAGGTGGAGCAACAGCTTCTATACTTTGGATTGTTGAAGAACCAGAATGTCCTAAATCACTAATAAAATAAGGCTCAAAGCCTTATTTTAAATTTTAATTGTTATTTCAAATTGAAATAAATTGTTAATTATTTTTTTATTAATATTTAAATCTTTATTTAATTTACTTATATAATATAATCCTAATCCGCTTTTTATTTTTTTAGTACTATAATTTTTACTACCAATTTTTTCGAAATTAATTTCATTATTAAATGTATTTATAATATTAATAATGATTTTTTCAGAATTAATATCAATGTAAAAATATATAACCTTAGACTTTGACTTACTTGCAGCATCTATTGCATTATCTAAAGTAATACTAACAATTTCACATAAATCAATATATTTCCTTTTATTAAGAATCTCTTTACTAAAGTTAGTATTTTTATCGAAATAAAAGTAAATATCATTATATTTTGCAGTTATCGATTTAAAATAAATTATACCTTGCAATCCTTCTGGAATTCCACTAAGGTCTATATATTCATGAGTTTTTATATTATATTTAGTGATTTTTTCATTAATTATTTTTTGGGTTTCTTTTGGACATAAACTACTAATAAAAATAAAATCATTTAATAAATTATGTTTCATAGTCCGAAAATCTTCAAGGGTATTATTATAAATTATCTGACTTTCCATTAAGTTTTTATTCTTTATATTTAGAACTTCATTATTATGAAGTTCTTTAAGATAATGCATAAAAATTATAACGAACAGGATTATAATTATTAAAGACAAGATATATAAAGTTAGTTTTTCATAAACTAAAGTATAAGTAAGATACATAATTCCGATCATAAACAAATAAGAAAATATTAATATTACTAACTCTTTTTGTTTTTTGAAAAGATTAATTATATTATTGTATATTTTAGTAAAAATAGACAAATGATAAATAAAATAATAAAACCAAAAATAGACTATTGAAAACATAGTTTTTATATGAATAGAACTATTTATGGAATTAACATCTTTTACTATTGTAAAAACTAATATTGATAATATAAAATCGACTAATAGTGATGTTAAACAAATATAATTAGATAAATATAAAGTTTCTAAAAAAGGACCATTACAAATTGTTAAATAAAACAAAAACATTAATAACATAGTAGTTGGTACTTTTAATAATGGAATATTATATAAACTATTAGCAGACATAAATACAGCTGTAATTAATATAACAGAAAAATTTTTACGATTAATATTAATTGATGTATTTGAAAAATGTCTATAAGCATAAATTAAAACATAACATCCAAGTAAGGCGGTTAAATAACCCATAATGAAATTACTTAGTATCACATACATTCCCCTTAAACATTTTAGAACATAAATCTACTTTTTCACCATTATCTAATATAAAGTATCCTTCTGACCAATTATATAAATTTACTCTTTCTTTATTTACTATACAAGCTCGGTGAATTTGTTTAAAACGATCATCAAGCTCATTAAGGATTTCAGATATTGGTTTATTTAACAAGAATTTATTATTAGTTGTTTTTATTACTAATTTTCTTTCAGTAGTATCTCGATATATATGAGTTATATCTTTATAATAAATTTGAACATCAATTTTATTATTTGAAAAACAAAATTTTCCATAATCATCTTTTTGAGATATTATTTTTAATATATTTTTTCTAATCTAGGCTTAAAAGAATTGAATTTTTCAATAAAATCAAAAACTTTAAAAATATTGCGAAATACTGTTTCAAACATTTTATCATGACTTGTAATAAAGATGATTTCACTATCCCAATCTTTTTTTCTTACTTCTTTAGCGATATCCATTCCAGATACACAAGGTCCTAAATCAATATCCAAAATAAAATTTTTTTGAATTGATCGGTCATTAATAGAGTTTTGTAGTTTTGAGTTGTATCTAGTATATTTTTCAATATAATATTCACAATCTGTTTTAAACATTACCTTATCAATTACATCGTTAATCATGTTTTGGAATTCTTTGCTGTCTTCTACTATTATAAATTTAAACATCAATTTCACCCCGTGTATATACACTGTTCTATTTTATAATTATACAGCAAAAATAAAAAACATAAATAGTTTTTATGTTTTTTTGTGGTTTTTTAGTAATTAGCTACCTATAAATGTTAAATGTTTCCTCCTTTTTCAATTCTTTTTCTTTTAAGTCTCTTCTTTTATCATATAAATGTTTACCTTTAGCAAGTCCTATTAATAATTTTGCTTTTCCATTTTTCAAATACATTTTCAGGGGAATAATAGTATATCCTTCTCGGGAACTATTTTCATCTAAGCGGATAATTTCTTTTTTATGAAGTAATAGTTTTCTGGTTCTTCTTTCATCATGATTAAATTGGTTGCCTTCTTCATATTTACCTATATACATATTTATAATAAAAGCTTCTTTATTCTTGATTTTTACATATGCATCTTTTAAATCAACACTGCCTTTGCGGATTGATTTTATTTCGGTACCAGTAAGAGCCATTCCGGCTTCTAATTCTTTTTCGATTGTATAATCGAAATATGCTTTTCTATTTTTTATTTCCATTGTTTTTATCCTCATAAATTTCAAAATCTATTGTTCTGGCTTCTTTACTAGCTCCAACTACTTTAATTGTAATTTTATTACCTAAACGATAAGCTTTTTTAGTGTTTTCACCTATTAACGACATTAATTCAGGAATATAATTATAATAATCACCAGTCAATGAATTAATATGAACTAATCCTTCTATAAGGTTTTCTAGCTCTACAAAGAAACCAAAATTTGTAACTCCTGAAATAATCCCATCATAAGTTTCTCCTATATGGTTTTCCATATATTCAGCCATCTTCATATCATCTACTTCTCGTTCTGCTTCAACAGCAATCTGCTCACGTTCTGAAGTATGTTCACCTATCTCAAGTAAAGCATTTTCCCATTTTGATATAGTTTCATTATTTATCTTTGCTTCAAATAAATATTCTCTTAATAATCTATGAACTACTAAATCCGGATATCTTCTTATTGGACTTGTAAAATGTGTATAACAAGTACTTCCTAAACCAAAGTGACCTATATTTTCTGGAGAATATATTGCTTTTTGCATACTTCTTAAAAGAATAGAAGATAGAATACTAAATTCTGGTTTATCATTTAATTGATTTAATATTTTTTGCATTGATTTTGGATTTAAATCTTTAAATTTACCAATTATTTTATACCCCATTAAACTTACTAAAGAGATAAAAGAATCGATGCGTTCTGTCTTTGGCGTACCATGAATTCTATATATAAATGGTAAATCTAAATTAAAGATATGAGAAGCTACGGTTTCATTTGCTGCGATCATAAAATCTTCAATTAGTTTTTCACCATCTTCTCTTATTCGTCTTTCTACTCCAATACATTTTCCTGATTGATCAATTATTAATTTTGCTTCATCTAAATCAAAATCAATATATCCTCTATTTATTTTTTGTTTTCTTAATAATTTCGCTAATTGGTTCATTTCTATTAATTTATCAGCATAATTTTCATAACCTTCGGCAATAATGTTTCTCATTAAAATATCATTTACCTTTTTATATGTCATTTGCTTTTTAGATTTTATATAAGAAGGAAATATATTATAATCTATAACTTTTCCCTCTTTATTAATTTTCATAATACAAGAAATTGTTAATCTGATTTCTTCTGGATTTAGAGAACATATACCATTAGATAATTTGTGAGGTAGCATCGGAATAACTGAATCTGCTAAATATGAGCTAGTTCCTCTTGCTTTTGCATCTAAATCTAGTGGCGAATCTTTGATTACATAATTACTTACATCAGCTATGTGAACACCTAGTGTATATATATCATTTTCATAATCAAACGAAAGGGCATCATCAATATCTTTTGTATCATCACCATCAATAGTGAATATAGTTTCATTAGTTAAATCTTTTCTATCAATTAATTCTTTTTCTGATACTGTATTTGAAATTTCTAAAACTTGTTTTTCAGTTTCTTTACTAAATTCATCAAAAATGCTGTGTTTGTATGCAACAGTTTTAATATCCACCCCAGGGTCATTAATGTGGCCGATAATTTTAACTACTCTTCCATAATATTTATTTTTAGATATTTCTTTAGTAGTATTAACTAAAACTTTAGTACCATCCACACAATTAATTGTACTTTGATAATCAAGTTCTATTTCAATGGCTTTTTTTTCGTCATCTAATTTCAAAATTGGTTTGTTTTTTTCAAAATAAATAGTCCCGATTAAATTTTTAGTATTTCTTTCTAAAATTTTAAGAACCTTTCCTTCTAATTCATTTTTGTAATAAAACATTTCAGCTAAAACAATATCACCGTTAGTAGCGTTATTTAAATTTTTAAAATTAATATATAAATCATCACCATCTAAAAGTACAAAACCATTTCCTCTTTTATTTATACTTAGCTTTCCAACTTTTATATTTGGTATATTTTCATATAAAAGATATTTATCTTTTTTAGTTTTATATAAAATGTGTTCATTAACTAATTTATTTAATTCATTTTGTAACAAAAGTAATTCTTCTGAAGTTGTTAAATTTAGTAAATCATTGATCATTGTAATTTCTTGAGCATCTTTTTTGTCTTTTAACACTTTTAATATTTCTTTTTTCATATATTCGCTCCTTGTATTAAATTATATCATATTAAAGAAAATCACAAGAAAAAAAGTGCCAATGTTGGCACTAAATTAACTAATATATAATATAAACGATATTATAAAGAAAGCCATTCCTAGGACTATAGTAATCCTACTGATTAATAATTCAGAACCTCTTTCTTTTTGATTTTGAAATAACTCTGAATTTCCACCAGTTATTATTTGGCTAGCATCTGATGCTTTATTACTTTGTAATAGTACTATTGCAATTAATAGTACTGATATTATTAATAGTGCTGTTTCCATATATTTCACCCAATTTCTTTAATAATTTAACACATTTATTTAATAAAAGCAAATAAGATTTAACTTATTTTATGGTTTCTTCTTCGATTCTTAACAATTCATTATATTTACAAATTCTTTCTCCTCTAGATAAAGAACCAGTTTTAATATATCCTAAATTTAAACCAACCGCTAGATGAGCAATAAAAGTATCTTCTGTTTCACCACTTCGGTGAGATATTATTGTTTTAAAATTATTTTCTTTTGCTAATTTGATTGTTTCTAACATTTCGGTTACTGTACCTATTTGATTTGGTTTAAGCAATATTGCATTGTTATATTTTTCAGTTATTCCTTTTTGTAAATACTTAGTATTAGTAACAAAATAATCATCACCTACTAATAAAATTTTATCTCCTATTATTTGAGTTAATTTTTTAATTGATTCAATATCATTTTCAGCAAATGCATCTTCAATACTTATTATTGGGTATTTATTAATAAGAGTTTGATAATAACTTACTAGCTCATCTTTAGTAATTTTTTCTTTATTAATTGTATAGTTTTCACCATCATAAAATTCTGTAGCAGCAGAGTCTAACGCTATAAAAACATCTTTACCGGGAATATAATTACTGATTTCAATTGCTTCTATTATATAATCTAGTGCTTCTTCATTTGTTTTTAAATTAGGGGCAAATCCACCTTCATCACCTACTGATGTTGATAAGTTGTTTTTTTCTAACAATTTTTTTAAACTATGAAATATTTCTGAACCACATCTTAAATTTTCTTTAAAAGATGTTAATTTTGGTACAATCATAAATTCTTGAATTTCTAAACCACTATTTGCATGAACACCACCATTAATTATATTCATCATTGGAATTGGTAATTCATGCTGATTACCTAAATATTGATATAATTTTTTATTATTTAATTTTGCTTCAGCTTTTAAAATACAGATAGATACTGATAATATAGCATTTGCTCCTAGTTTACTTTTATTTTCAGTATTATCTAAATTTAATAATATGTTATCTATTTCCTTTAAATTTAATTCTTTATTAAGAATAGCGTCTTTTATAATCGTATTAACATTGTTTACAGCGTTAATAACACCTTTGCCATGATATCTATTATATTCTCCATCTCTAAGCTCTAAAGCTTCGTTTTCACCAGTAGAAGCACCACTTGGTACACTAGCTCTTACTTTCATTCCATTTTCTAGTTCTAAATCTGTTTCAATGGTAGGATTACCTCTTGAATCTAGTATTTCTCTAGCAAATATATTTCTAATTTTCATATTTTCACCTAATCTTCTAATAAAATTATAAAATAAATGTAAATGATAAGCAAGTTAAATCAATTTAAGAGCTTTTATGCTATAATTGTTTAGAGGTGGAAACTATGCGATTAATAGAATTAACAATTGATCGTTTTGATGAATTTGCAGCCAATCATCCTTTAAGAAATTACTGTCAAAGTTCAGCTTATGCCAAATTTATGGGAGAACAAGGTTACAGTTATGATTATATCGGTTATGAAGATGATAATAATAACTTAGTTGCTGCATCTTTAATTTTACATAAAAGAATAGGTAGTTTTCAAAAATATGCATATGCTCCTAAAGGATTCTTGATTGATTATTATAATTTAGAATTATTAAAATCTTTTATTAAGGACTTATCAAAAAAATATAAAGATCGAAAAATAGTTTTTTTAAAAATAAATCCAGAAATAATAATTGGTGAATTAAAACCAAAAAAGAATTTTGCTGGAACATATAATCAAAATGTAAAAATAATTGATGATTTAAAAGATCTTAAATTTAAAAGAAGAAGAGAGATTGATTCTTTAGAATTAATTTTACCGAGAATTAATCCCTATATTAATCTAAAAAAATATAATGTGAATAAATTAGATGATAATGTACAAAAAATAATTGAAAACTCTAATAACAAAGGGTTAGATTATGAAATAGCATCAAGTAGAGAAATAAATATTTTTTATACTTTCATTAAAGATAAAACGAATAATAATATTAATAGTTATCGTAATCTTTTAAATATTTTTTCGAAAAGTAATATGGCTGAATTAGTTTTAATTAAAGTTGATTATCGAAAATTTTTAGTTCAAGCTAAAGAGTGTTATGAAGAAGAAGTTGAGCATAATAATCAATGTAATACATTAATTCAAGATGATCCTAGTGAAGAAAATTTAAATATTAAAATGGAATCAGATAAGTATTTATTGCAATTAAAAAATAATATTGTTGAAGCAACTGAAGGATTAAAAAAAGAAGCTAACGAATATATTGCAGGAGCTATTATTGTTAAATATTTAAATAGAGTTACTATTGTCGCTAGCGGATATAATGAACATTTTGAAAAATTATACCCAAATTACTTTTTATACAATAAGCTTTTTGAAATATATAAAGATGAATATGATTATATTGATTTAAATGGGCTTGCAGCAGACTTTAGTTCTGACTCTAAGTATTATGGTGATAATAATTTTAAATTAAGTTTTAATCCCGAAATATATGAGTTTATTGGTGAGTTTGATATTATCTTAGATGAAGGAAATTTTAGAAAATTACAAAGCAGAGATTTAATTATGAAAGAATTTGAAAATCACAAAGGTTTATAAATCAAGATAATCTTGATTTTTTTTTATAAAAAAAAATCAGTATACTGATTTTAATAATTTTCGGCTTTTAGTTCCATGTGAGCTTGTGGATGATCACATACTGGGCAAACTTCAAGAGCTTCTTTCCCAGAGTAAATATGTCCACAATTACGACATTTCCAAATTTTTTCTTCACTCTTTTTAAAGACTTCATTTTCTTCGATGTTCTTTAATAATTTTAAATATCTTTTTTCATGTTCTTTTTCAACACCAGCAACACCATCAAATAATTCAGCTATTTCACCAAAACCTTCATCACGAGCAGTTTCAGCAAATTCTTTATACATATCGCTCCACTCATAGTTTTCACCATTAGCTGCATCAATTAAATTTTCTACAGTTCCTGGTACTTTTCCATCATGTAATGCTTTAAACCAAAGTTTAGCATGTTCTTTTTCGTTCTTTGATGTTTCTTCAAAAATCGCTGATATTTGTTCATATCCGTCTTTCTTTGCTTGTGAAGCATAATATTCATATTTAACTCTTGCTTCTGATTCTCCAGCAAAAGCTGTCATTAAATTTTTTTCGGTTTTACTACCTTTTAATTCCATCTTATACCTTCTTTCTATATATAATTATAACTTTTTTAGACAATTATTTCAAGAGAACTTATTTTTGTTTTCTAAATTTTGGATCTAATATTTTTTTACGTAATCTTATTATATCTGGAGTTACTTCAACATACTCATCACTTTCGATAAACTCAAGAGCTGATTCAAGTGTAAATGCAATTGGAGTTGTTAGATTAATTGCTTCATCGCTACCCTTACTTCTCATATTTGTAAGTTCTTTATTTTTACATGGGTTTACATTTAAATCATTATTTCTATTATGGATACCAATTATCATACCTATATATACATCAGTAGCTGGTTTGATTATTAAATTCCCTCGTTCTTGTAAATTAAATAGTGAATAACCAAGTGATTTACCACTTTCCATACTAACTAAGACTCCATTTTTTCTAGTTTGTAAATATCCAGCATATGGTTTATATTCTAAATAACTTCTAACCATTACGCCTTCACCTTTAGTATTAGTTATAAAATTACTACGGTAACCAATTAATCCTCTTGTTGGTGCTTCAAACTCTAATGCTGTTTGGCTATCTTCAGAACTCATCTTCATTAAAATTCCTTTTCGTTCTTGAAGATCACTTATTATACTACTTGCGTACTGATCAGGTGTATTTATTATAACTGTTTCATATGGTTCATATTTTTGATCATTTTCTTCTTTAAGTAAAACTTCTGGTTTACTAACGCAAAGTTCATAACCTTCTCTTCGCATATTTTCTAGTAGTACAGATAAATGTAATTCTCCTCTACCACTTACTTTAAATCCATCGCCTTCTTCAAGTTCTTCAACTTCTAACCCAACATTTACTTCAAGTTCTTTATCAAGTCTTTCTTTAATATGTCTATTTGTTAAGAATTTACCACTTTGACCTGCTAGTGGGCCATTATTAACAACAAAGTTCATACTTAATGTTGGTTTTTCAATTTCTATTGGTGGTAGTGGATCTATTACATTTAAAGAACAAATAGTATCTCCTATTGAAATATGAGAACAGCCTGCTATAGTTACAAGTTCACCATAACTTGCCTCATTTACTTCTACTTTAGATATACCTTCATTAATAAATATTTTAGATACTTTAAAATTTTCTACTTTGCCATCATTTTTAACTAAAGTTATAGTTTGATTTTTAGAAATTTTTCCTTTAGTAATTCTTCCAGCTCCAAGTCTTCCAATATATTCATCATATTCTAAATTTGAAATTTGTAACTGGAGATTATCATTTACATTTCCTTCAAATGGCTTACTTCTTTTTAAGATAGTATCAAGAAGTGGAGATATATCAACTGATTCATCTTCTAAATTATATTTAGCAATACCTTTTTTAGCCATACCATATATAATTGGAAAATCGAGTTGCTCATCAGTTGCATTAAGTTCACAAAATAACTCGAATGTCATATCTACAACTTCTTCAGCTCTAGCATCAGCCTTATCTATTTTATTAATAAATAATATCGGTTTTAAATTATGTTCTAAAGCTTTTTTTAAGACAAATCTAGTTTGAGGCATAGGTCCTTCTGCTGAATCTACAACTAATACAACTGTATCAACAGTTTTGATTACTCTTTCTACTTCAGATGAAAAGTCTGCATGCCCTGGAGTATCAACAATATTTATTTTATAATCTTGATATCTAATCGCACAGTTCTTAGAATATATAGTAATTCCTCTTTCTCTTTCTAAATCATTATTATCCATAACCTGAGTATGTACGGTTTCATTTTCTCTAAATATTCCATTTTGTTTTAATAAAGCATCTACTAAAGTGCTTTTTCCAGCATCTACATGGGCAACAACCGCCACATTTATAATTTTTTCCATAAGTTACTCCTTTTTTGTCAACTGTTAAATCATACATTAAAACAGCTATATTTGCAATGTTTTTTATTGTTTGTTAATGTTATAATTAAATCAGGTGATTGGTATGTTTAATAAAATAAGGAATCATTTTAAAAATAATGTTTTAATATATGGAACATTTATATGTGGTTTAATTATTATCAGTATAATTTATTATTTACAAAGTGTTTCTCCACTTGGTAAAAATTCTTTATTAACAATAGATTTTTTTCATCAATATGGACCTATGCTTGGAGAGTTATATGATCGAATTAAAAGTGGAACTAATTTAATATATTCTTTTTCGATGGGAATGGGACTCCCCTTTATTAGAAATTTTTTAAATTATTTGTCAAGTCCATTTAATTTAATTATTTTTTTATTTAGTCGAGATAGTTTATTAACTTCATTTTCAGTTATTATTGGTTTAAAAGCTGTTTTTTCTTCTGTGTCATTAGTCTGTTTTTTGAAAAATAAATTTGAAAATAAGATATATTTTATTCCTTTAGCATTACTTTATGGTTTTTCTGCTTATTTTACTGCTTATTACTGGAATATAATGTGGCTTGATGGAATGGTATTCTTACCAATTATTATATTAGGTATTGAAAATATGATTAATAAAAATAAATATATGTTATATATAGTTAGTTTAGCAGTAATGCTGGTAGCTAATTATTTTATAGGATATATGATATGTATATTCTCGGTTATATATTTTATTGGTTATTTATTATCTCAAACTAAAAATCTAAGTATTAAATTATTTTTAAAGAAATCATTAAAGTTTGCTGGTGCTTCATTACTGGCTGGTGGAATAGTTGCAGTAATGTTAATTCCTTTATTTTTAGGATTAAGCTCTATCAGTGCTACATCTGATTTATGGCCTACTAGTCAATATTATGCTTTTACAATATGGGAATATTTTGCTAATCATTTTACTGGTGTTGGAAGTACTGTTTTCTCTTCTGGTGCATCTAATGCCCCCAATATTTCAACTGGGGTATTAACTGTTTCTTTAACGCTATTATTTTTAATAAATCCAAAAATTAATGTTAAAATTAAATGTTTTTATATTGGTTTAATATTATTTTTCATACTTAGCTTCTTCTATGCACCACTTGATTTTATTTGGCATGCTTTTCATGTTCCAAATGATTTACCTTATCGTTATTCATTTTTATATTCTTTTGTATTAATTATCATTAGTGCTTATTCAATTTATAATATTAAAGAAAATAAAGTTAGATATGTTATTGGAATTTATTTATTAACTGTGGTTTTTATAAGTTTATTATATTTTTTAGATTACAAAAATATTGAAAGTGAAATAATAATTCTTAACTTTATTTTAATAACTGTTTATTTTATTATTTATTTAATATATAAAAATATTCCTGTAATTAAAAATTATGTTATATTACTATTTATTTTAACTTGTGCAGTAGAATGTATTATTTGTACTAATCATAATTGGAATATTTTACAATATGTTGATGATTTCTATCAAGATTATTACCCAACAAGAACTGCTATAAATTATATTGATAGTAGCGAAGAAGATTTAATGTATCGCATAGATAGAACAAACATTCATACTTTTAATGATCCATCTTGGTATAACTACTATGGACAAACTACATTTAGTTCAATGGCTTATGAAAATTTAGCAGTATTACAAAATTATCTTGGTATGCCAGGCAATAATATTAATAGTTATTATTATAAACAAAATACACCGATATATGATTTGATGTTTAATATAAAATATTTTATTGGAGATACTTGGGATATTAAAAGATATACTCTTTATTATAATCAAAACGATGTAATAGTATTTAAAAGTAATTATAACGCTGGTTTAATGTATGCTGTTGATAAAGATATAAAACTGTGGAATTATATCAATGAAGATCCTTTAAAAATCCAAAATGACTTTATAGAAAAAACTGTTCTAGTAGATAATGTTTTATTAGAAATGGAACCATTAGCTACTGATTATTTAATTGATTCTAATAGAAAATTTGTTAAATATACTTTTAAAAATCCAGGAGATAATATGTACTTTTATGCAGGCAACTCTGATATTGATTTTATGATCATTAATGAGAGTTTATATTATATAGAAGAGAATATTGATTATTATAAAAAAGCTGATGAAGAAGTTAAAGTCTTTGATTATAAGAAACATAAAGAGAAACATATTATTAATACAAGAACAGATGAAGAGTTTTTTACAGTTTATGTAGGATATAATAACTACCAATATGATTCACTCTATGCTTATACAATAGATGATGAAAAATATATACAAGCTGCTAATATATTAGAAAATAATGAAGTGTTAATATCAGAATTTAATGAATATAATATAATTGGTTTTATAGAAAGTCAGAAAGATGCAACTATTTATACCTCTATACCTTATGATGATGGTTGGAGTGTTAAAATAAATGGTAAAACTGTGGAAACTTTTAAAATAGGAAATAGTTTGCTTGGATTTGATATTAATCAAGGGCAAAATAATATCGAACTAAATTATCGTTCTAAAGGAATAATTGTTGGTGGGATTATTTCACTAGTTTCTATCTTTATTTGTTTATTTCTTTCTAGTCAAAAAAAAATAAAAAATCTTAAATGATTTTTTATTTTGTAAATAGTTTTCTAATATTTTTTCTTGGTAACATAATTTTGACGTTTTGTTCATTAGTTATTTTGTAATTTAAAACCGCCCTATCTAATCTTTCACCATCTACACACCAAGCTTTTTTAGGATAATTTCTAAAACTAACTTCTAAACTATTGGTTTTGTAAAATTCGAAACCAGAGATTTTAGAAACATCTGTAGTTAGTAATAAGCTAAATTTTCTTAAAATATCTATCCTTTTTTTAAATGAACAAAATAGCACTTCGAATTGATTATCATCTAATTTAATATCTCGGTAAAAGTTATTAATACCAGCAATACGATTTGCATTAGATATTAACATAAAAGAATAATATCCTGTTTTTTCAATTCCATTTACTCTATAAGTTATTTTATATAATTTTGTAGGTTTAAAAAAATCTTTAACACCTTCTATTAAATATGCTATTTTTCCATATTTCTTTTTTAATGCTCTTGGTGTTTCATATGCTACATTTAAAAATTTCCCAAAACCAGCTACATATACAAATGGTCGACCATTAATTAAACAAACATCCATTCCTTTTACAACACCATTTAATAAGTCCTTTAAGTTCTTTTTCATTTTTTTACCATATCCGAACATAACACCTATATCATTTGTTGTTCCTACGGGAATATGAGCTAAAATTAAACGATTGTTTCTTGCTAGGTTTCCGTGCATTACTTCATTAAATGTTCCATCTCCACCCATAGAAATAACTAAATCAACTGTATCTAAATGACTTACAATTTCTTTAGCATGACCAGCATATTCTGTTCCAATCATACGAGGTTCATAACCATGTCTTTTCAATATTTTTTTATATTCTTTGATATTTCGTGGTTTTAGTATATGTCCACTATTAGGATTATAAATAACGGCACAAGTTTTAGTTTTCAATTATATCACGTATAATCCAATTATGATTATTTTTACATAAATTGTAATTATAATC
>CAYTQE010000010.1:0-14030 GCA_964439985.1 uncultured Muribaculaceae bacterium
TGTTGCAAATAGAAATTGCTAAATCAACAACTTTTTGCTATAATTAATTAACGCAAATAACTTTGTAAACTTATATATAGAAAAGAGTGAAAAATTTATGAGTAAAATTAATGTATTTGGTATGGGTGGACTTAACGAAAATGGAAAGAATACCTATGTAATAGAAATAGATGATGACATCTTTGTTTTAGATGCTGGTTTAAAATTTGCAAATGATTCTATGTTTGGAATTGATTATATAATTCCTGATTATAGTTATTTAGAAAAAAATCGCAAACGTATTAAAGGGGTTTTTATAACTCATTCTCATCCAGAAAGTTCTGGTGGAGTAGGAGATTTAATTAGAATTATTCCTGAAATAAAAATATATGCTACTAAATATACGAAGAATAAAATGGTTTTAGATGGAGTTCCAGAAAAAAATATTATTGTAATAACTCCTCATAAGAAGATAAATTTTGGAAAAAATAGTGTTTTTCCAATTCAGGTTAATCATTCAGTTCCTGAAAGTGTTATGTATGTAATAAATACACTTGATGGAGCTATTTGTTATACATCTGATTTTATAGTTGATCCTTCTATGATGGGACCTTATAATATGGATTTAGGCAAAATTGCTTATGTTGGTAAACAAGGAGTTTTAGCACTTCTTTGTGAATCATCTTTTTCAGAAAAAATTGGTCATACTAGCCCTTCACATCATATGTCATCATTTTTTAAAGAAATTATCAATAAAAATGAAGGAAGAATAATGTTTTCGGTATTAGATAGTCATTTATATACTATTGAAGGAATATTTAATGCCGCTAGAAATTCTCATCGTAAAATAGTAATTATGGGTAAGAAGCTTCAAAATATTCTTAATATGGCAATAAATGAGGGTTATATGAATATAGAACCATCATTATTAGGAGATTTAAGTAATGTTAATGATTCTAATGTAATATTATTAATTCACGATGAACGTGAAAAACCATATAATGCGGTTGAAAAAATAATTAGTGGAAATGATAAATATATTAAATTATCAAGTGAAGATACATTTTGTTTTGCTGAACCTAAATATGATGAAAATGAAAAAGTATTTGTTAGAATTGAAAATGAATTAGCGATGATTGGGATTAAAACAATCACAATTCCTAAAAATAAAGGTATTTCACTTCATGCTTCTAGCGAAGATTTAATGATAATGATTTCTTTATTAAAACCTAAATATTTTATTCCTGTAAAAGCCGAATATAGATATATGGTAGGTAATGCTAATTTAGCTACAAACTTAGGTTATAAAAAAGATAATATTTTATTAAAACAAAATGGAGAAATAATTTCTATTATTGATAAGAAATTACAAGATACTAATGAAAAAATATTTATAGATGATATCTTAATTGATGGAACAAGTACTGATGATGTAGGCGAATTAGTTATTAAAGATCGTGAAATGCTATCCGAAAATGGAATAGTTTTAATAAGCGCAACATTATCAAAACAAACAAAAAAAATGTTAGCTGGACCAGAAGTTGTAACAAGAGGATTTATTTATGTTAAAGATTCTAAAGAAATAATAGATGAAATAAAAAGAATATCTACTGAAGTAATCAATAATAATATTACTAATAAATATGTTGATTTTAATAATATAAAAACTGAAATTAGAGATCGGTTATCAAAATACTTTTATGTTCAAACCGAATCTAAACCCATGATTATTGCAGTTATTCAAGAAGTTTAGTTAATCTAAACTTTTTTCTTGCAATAAAAAGTTTTCTTTAATACAATTGATATAGAGGAGGATTTGATGAAAACAATTAGTCTTTTACCAGCAGATACTTATATTGTAATAAATAAAACCATCCTTACTGAGATAGAACGTAAAAATATTATTAATTTATATGAACCAATTATTGGGCCGATAGCAGTTGGTTTATATTTAACTCTTTGGAGTGATCTTGATAAACGAGAATTAATGAGTAAAGATTTTAATCATCATCATTTAATGACATTACTTAAAACTAATTTAGATGATATTAAAGAAGCAAGAAAAGGATTAGAAGCAGTTGGTTTATTAAAAACTTTTTATAAATCTGATGAAAATATAAATAGTTACATATATGAATTATACTCGCCATTATCTGCTTATGAATTTTTTAATCATCCAATATTAAATATAGTTTTATATAATAATATTGGTGAAAGTGAATATGAACCATTAGTTAATTTATATAAAAAACCAGTGTTTAATTATGATAATTATAAAGATATTAGTTCAGTGATGGATTGTACATTTAAAAGTGTAGTTAAAACTGGACTTAATACTTCTGATATTCACCAAAAAGAAAGTAGGACATTACCAATATCTACTTTAATAGATTTTGATTTACTAGTCTCTAGTATTCCTAATAAGATATTAAATCCTAGAGCTTTTTCTAAAAAAACTAAAGACTTAATTAATAATTTAGCGTTTGTTTATAATTTAGATACTCTTAAAATGAGTGAATTAATAAGATTAACTATAGATGAAAAAGGATTAATAAATAAAGATTTATTATTAAAAGAAACTAGAAAATATTATGAGTATAACAATAATGGAGCATTACCAACTCTTATTTATCGAACTCAACCAGAACACTTAAAAACTCCTGAGGGAGATTTATCAAATCGCGGTAAAATAATCTATATCTTTGAAAATACCACCCCATATGATTTTTTAAGAAATAAATATAAAAATGTTAATCCGACAGCTCGTGATTTAAGGTTACTAGAGTATTTAGCTTTAGAACTTGAAATGCCACCTGGAGTTATAAATGTTTTAATAGACTATGTGCTTAGAATTAATAGTAATAAACTAAATAAAGCATTTGTAGAAACAATAGCTGGACAATGGGTAAGACTTGGAATTAAAACTGCTGAAGAAGCAATGGCTGTTGCTGAAAAGGAACATAAGAAAAATAACAAAAAAGTATTTACTACTAAAGAAGATAAACCTCTTCCAGTATGGTTTAATGCTATTAATAATGCTAATAAAATAAGTAGTGAAGAAAAAGAAGAAATAGATAATCTATTAAAAGATTTTAAGTAGGAGAAGTAAAAATGATTAAAATAGAAGAAGAAACTAAAAAGTATCAAAAATATGATATAGATAGTGCTTTAAAAAAAGCTTATGTTTTAGCATTAAAAAATCCTGAGTTTAAAAAATTAGTTTATACTTTAAAAGTAAAAGAATCAGTCGCACTCAATTATACTTCTAAGTTAGAAAATACTGTTGAAGAATTAAATAATTGTTCTAAGTGTAAAAGTTTATTTGAATGTAAAAATAAAGTAATTGGTTTTGTAAATTATCCAATACTTGAAAATGATAAATTAGATTTTAATTATGTTGCTTGTAAATATAAAAAGAAAGAATTTAAAGAGTTAGAAAATATAAAAACTGATTTTTATGAAATGCCTCTTGAAATTAGAAAAGCTAAAATGGTGGATGTTGATAGTAATGATGCTAAAAGGATTCCAATAATAAAATGGCTGACAAATTTTTATAAAAATTATCAAAAAGACAAAGAACAAAAAGGATTATACTTACATGGTTCATTTGGTTCAGGTAAAACATATTTAATAAGTGCTCTATTAAATGAATTATCTAAAGCTAACTACTTATCAGTAATAGTTTATTATCCAGAGTTTTTAAGAAGTTTAAAAGAATCTTTTGAAAATAATAACTTTGGCAATCGTATTAGTGAAATAAAAAAAGCAGACTTATTATTGCTTGATGATGTTGGGGCTGAAACAGTCACTGCTTGGAATCGTGATGAAATTCTAGGGACTATTCTTCAATACCGAATGGATAATAAATTACCAACATTTTTTACTTCTAATTTAACTATTAAAGAATTAGAGCATCATTTTATGATTAACAAATCTAGTGGTGAGCAAATTAAAGCAAGAAGAATAATTGAAAGAATTAAACATTTAACAGATAATGAAGAATTAATAAGTGAAAATAAACGCAAATAATTTTCACTTTTTTTCTTGACAATATAATTATCTTAATCTTGCATAAAATCATAATTTAATGTAAACTTATGTTAAGAAGATAGGAGAATAAATATAAATGAAAAAGACCTTAGTTATCCTTAGTTCATTATTCGTGATTGCTTTATTGATATTTTTTTCGTTTTCAAGTGAAAACGTTTTAGCAAATGATATAGAATTAAGAGAAATTTCTGGAAAGTGTACTGGATATAAACAATGGAATTGGTTTAACAAAATCGAATTCACAGGTTGTGATGAATCAGACATTCAAAAAAAATGTAATGGAAGTATCAAAAATATAGTTTATACTTGTAAAAATTTAGATAATCTAGATAATAAGACCGGAACTGGTTTTACACCAAAAGATGCTTGTTCAGTTAGTAAGACTGGTTCACCATCAATACTTAATACTTATAATTTTAGTTTAAATTATATTGCTGAATGTCATATTGCAACAACTAACTATGTTTTAAATATTGATCGAGATGGTGGTAATTTAGGATCAAGTGATTTTAAATATTCATCTGATGCTGGAATTGGTAGTTATACATTTAATAGAAAAACTACACATATATCTGTAACAGCCAATTTTCCTACTACTGGAACAAAAACTGGATATGAATTTGGAGGAATATATACAGAAAAAAATTGTAAAGGTAAAAAAATAAGTTCTCCATTAACAGTTACAGCAAAAGATAATTATAGTAATTATTATGCATGTTGGAACCCGAAGACACCAGTTAATAATAGTGGTAGCAAAACACCTACTATTCAAAATCAAACACCTATTAAAGAAGTTCCAGTTCAAAATAAAATTCAAACTGAAATAAATAATAATCGTTATGTAGGAAATTTTACTAGAACTAATTTTGAAGGTTCATTATTAAGCTGTGGTGATAAAGTATTTATTACAACTTGTGATGAAAGTATGGGACCTGAAGCAACATGTAAAGTTGATGCTATTAATGGGATTAAGGTATCAGGAACCAAAGTATATCGCCAGTCACTGATGGAAAGTATTCCTACTTGTCCTGCAATTAAAAGATACACTCAATCGGGAATGAATTATTTTACTGATTCTAGTAAAATAGGTAAGAATAATGATAAAAAAACAATGGATTGTGGTGAAGAAGTAACATTTATTAAAACACCGTCTGAGGCTTGTAGATTCGGACCTCACATGAGTACAGCTACTGAAGGTATTGCGATGCAATATTGTGAAGTTGAATATAAAGGTACTACTGTTTATGTTGATAGAACTAAATTAAGTTATGGAGAACCTGTATGTTTTGAAGAAAAAGAAGAAGAGGAAACTCCTGATGAGAAACCAGATGCTAGTAAACCAAGTTCGGTTGCAAGTGTTTGTAAAACTTCAAAACAGCTGAAAGATCAAAAATCTTATGTCGAAAAGAAAATGTCAATATGTTATACATATGACAATAAAAAATTAACAGCAGATAGTTATGATGAAAAAAATATATTTACTTGTGCTAAAGGATATCGCCGAATTCAAAAAATTGATAAAGAAAATAGTAGTTGTGATCAATTAACTAATTCTAAAGAAAAACAAACTTGTTATAAAACTTATAATTATAGTTGTCAATCGATTGCTAAACCTAGAATTCATGGTAGAAGTGCTATAGCAACTCCTGATGAAATAGGAACTATTTCAATAACTGGTTATGATAGTACAACAGAAAATGGATTAAAAGGTTATCTAATTAATGATGGTGAAATGCCAACAATTAATTCAAATTGGAAATCATATCCTAATACTGAATATAAAGATACAATTACAAAAACAGTAGGAACATATTTTGCTTGGACAATCACTAATGATGCTTCTATTAGCTATCCAATTATGTTAAGAATTCATAGTGATAATGTTACTACAACTGCTCAAAATATTGAGCTAAAAGATTCAGATACGGGAAATAATTTACCATTTACTGCTATTAAACCAAATGATGATACTCTTGGATATGAAGATGGAATTTTATCAAATAATTATGTTAGATTATCTAACCAATTATTAAATGATTCAATTGTTGCAACAGGTTTTGATTTATTTAATACAGCTTATGAATTAACTGTAGAAAGTAATAAAATAGCAATATATGCAACTTTAACAAGTTCAGACTCTAATTATGTAGAAGGCTATGAACCAAGAACAGTTAGTTTAGATTATGGACGTAATATAGTTCAAATAAAAATTGTTAATAGTAGTGGTAGAGAAAGAGCTTATACTTTTGTAATAACTAGAGTAGATAATCGTGAATCAGTTAATATTTTAAAAACTCTAACAACTAGTTTAGGAAATATAAATTTTGATCCTTATATATCAGATTACACTATCTCAGTTCCTAAGAATAGTAAGTCAGTAAGTATTAATGGAACTTTAGATAGTTTAAAATCTGCTTTTATAAAAGGTTATGAACCAAGAACAATAGATTTAAATAATAATATAACTTCTGCAGTATTAAAAACAATAAGTGAGGCGGGAATAACAAGAAATTATGTCTTAACATTTATTAAAACAGGTACTGAGATAAGTGATGATATTACTAGTAGTGCATTATTAAGTTCATTAACTATGCCAGGTGTTGAAATAAATTTTGATCGAGATATATTAAGTTATACTGTTGCTGTTCCGTATGAGGTAGAAGATTTACCTATTTACGCATTACCAGAAAGTAATAATGCTACTATTGAAATAAACGGAAACCAAGGATTAAAAGTAGGCGCGAATAAAGTCGAGATAATAGTTACGAATAATTTAGTAGTTAAAATTTACAATATATTTATTAATAGAAAAGAAGATGGATTAGAAGTATCATCTAATACTAAATTAGAGACTTTATCTGTTAAAGATTATGATATAAACTTTTATGAAGATGTTTATGATTATAAATTAAAAATAAAAAGAGAAAAGACTTTATTATTAACAGCAACACCTCAAAGTAATCGCTCTGAAGTATATATGTATGGTAATAATGATTTAACAGCTTTTAGTACTATTAGGGTTAAAGTTATTGCTGAAAATGGTGAAACTGGATTATACTCTATTGATATAGTTAAAGATTTATATAATAAAGATTTAGAAATAACTGTAGCAATAGTAGGAGGTATTATTCTTCTAGGTAGTAGTATAATAATAGTAATTAATAAAAGAAGAAAGAAAATGAAAGATTATGTTGAAAGTTAGGAGTGATTTTATGCAAAAGAAAATAAAGAGTTTTATATTATTGTTAATATTACTATCACCTGTAATAGTTAATGCAGATGTTGATAAAGATACAGAAGTAGGAATATTTTTAATCGAAAATGAATGTCAAGAACAGCTTGCTCTTAATAATAAATCTTTAAACTCAAGTGCATCAACAGGTTATTATCTTAGTTGTATTGCGATAAGTTGTGGTACTAGTGAGGTAGTTGTTCACCAAGATCTAGAACCATTTGCTGATAATATTACATGTGCGAATGGAAATACGAAGCCTCGCAAAGTACCATTTGATACAGCAATAGGTGAAGGTCATGCCTTAACAGCAGGTGCAACTTGTTCATTAGATGAAGAAGATGAAGATTTTTTAGAATTACAATATGCTACAAAGATTGATCATTTCAATTGTTTATTAAATCAAGATGGAAGCACTTATACTTCTAATAATAATGAAAATCAAACAACTACAGAAGCTACAACTAATCCCCAAACAGGGATAAATACATATTATATTATTCTTGGATCATCAGTCGTAATATTAAGTACGGTATTATCCATTATAAATAAGAAGAATTTATTTAAAAAGATTTAATTATTAATAATTATATGCTATTATTAATATAGGTCTTGATAGAAAAAGAATATCAATACTGATATCTTTTTTTTGTAAAAGGAGTAATTTTATGAAACAAGTTTTTAAATATTTATTATTGATTACATTTTTATCAATCTATATAAATAATGTAGATGCAGCAACTTATAATACACCTGTTAAAAGTAATATGACATACGGTGAATGTATTAATTTTCAAGATGATCTTATTACTACAAGTGGTAATGGTTATTTTGGTCATTGTATAAAAGCTACATGTTATAGTGGAGTTTGGCAAACTCAATACTATATTTCTAATAATATGGTTAAATGTTCTAATGGTAATCAAAATAAATATAATCAAATAATCAAAACTGGATGTACTCCATATATTGGTAGTTGTACTCCTACAACTAAAGTAAATTACTGTAGTATAGTCTCTTATTATGATTGTAATAAAACATCATCTGGTTCTATATATACACCTCCAACATTACCTCCTCCTAGTACAACTACAACTACAACTACTACAACTAGAACTACCACTACAACTAGACCACCAATTCCAGAACCAGGCCCTCAACCAACTACAGAGCCAACTACTGAAGTTAAACTAAGTGATAATAATTATTTATTAAATTTAAGTGTTAGTCCTGGTAAAATAAATTTTTCTAAAACAATAGAAACATATACTCTAGAAATAACTGAAGATGTGAAGTCAATAAAAGTAACTCCAACTTTAGAAGATTCTAAAGCTAAATATGATATAAAAAATAATGAAGAAATAGACATTTCACTACCAATAATAATTACTGTAACTGCAGAAAATGGTGATGAAAGAATATACACGATTAATTTAAAACTGACAGAACCTGGTGAAGTACTTGATTCCAATTCTAAAATAAGCAATTTAAAAATTGAGAATTATTATTTAGATTTTAACTCTGATATTTTATCATATACTCTTAAAATATCTGATGAAACAAATTTAAATATTAATGTCGAATTAGAAAGTGAAACATCAGATTATCTTATTGTAGGTAATAATAATTTAAAAAATAGATCAAAAATAAATATTTTAGTAACTGCTGAAGATGGTAGTGAAACTATATATTTAGTAAATATTAAAAAAACTAGTAACATTGGTAATATTATAATAGTTATCATAGTGCTAAGTATTGCTGGATTTGTCGGTTTTAAACTAATAAGAAATATAAAATTTAAAGAAAAGGAAACTAGGTATGAGTATGAGTAAAAAAATATTAATATTTATTATTTTATTATTAGTAATATCACCTGGTTATATTGCAAAAGCAGCAACTGAAACAAAAGTTACAGTTTATTGTAATTGTGATCGTAATGATGATCAAATAGATTGTAGTAAAAATTGTAGTCTAGAAGATGTAGAAGAATCAATAAAAGTAGCTTGCGGAGGACGGAATTCTGAAATTATTGAAGCTAATTATTATTGTAATCGAAAAACCTTTGCTTTTATTCCTATAGATGATGATGAACGTAGTGGCTCTAGTCCTTTAGAAGCTTGCCAAAATTATTATCAATCAGTAAGTGCTCAACAAGATAATTTATTCAAAGAAAAATTACTTGATTCTTTAAAAGTAACTGCAAAAGCAACTTGTGAACCTGTTAGTGAAACATTAGGTGAATTTATTTGTCAAGAAGATGATGTACTTAAAGCTTTAAGTTTTGTTGGTTATTTATTATTCTTTGTTAAATTGTTAGTACCTTTTATTATTATTCTAATGGGAACTATGGATTTTTATCAATCTGTAGTATCAGATAAACCAGATGAATTAAATAAATATGTTCAGAAATTTATGAAGCGAATTATTTTAGGAATATTAGTATTCTTTATTCCGACTATTTTAAATACATTCATGACTTTAGTAAGTGATTATAGTGAAGTAGCTTCTAAGTATGAAGATTGTATAAAATGTGCTTTAAAACCTACTTCTTGCAATAATTAAAATAAGTTTACATATCTTTTAAAATTTGTTTGTTTAAAATAAATATCTGGTGTATAATAATTATATGATAGGAGGAGTTTATAAATGAAAGATGCTACTGGAGAATTAAGTATGACAGCAATAGCTGTTGTTGCAATTGCAGCAATTGGGGTGGTATTTACAACTCTAATTTGGCCGACAATAAGAGAAAACATTAGAAGAAGTACATATTGCTCTCAAACTCATAGATGTGATGATGCAAGTGGAAATATGCAAAAATGTTATTATTATGACAGCGAAACTGGTCAAGAAAAAGATGTAATGTGTCCCGCACAATAATACAATGAAAAAGGAATTGATTTAAATGAGAGAAGCCATAGGTGGAACCTGGATTTTTGGTATTGTTATTACTTTTATCGTCTTATTTAGTAGTTATTTAGCTATTTCTGTAAACTACTCTAAGGCTTTTCATGTTAAAAATGAAATGGTTAGTATAATAGAAAAATATGAGGGATTTAACTCTACATCTGAAAGCGTTATAGCTAATTATATCCAAAGTTATGGATATGGTGTTAGA
Organism: uncultured Muribaculaceae bacterium; assembly: GCA_964439985.1. GTDB lineage: Bacteria > Bacillota_I > Bacilli_A > RF39 > UBA660 > DUUS01. Next base: position 10,380 of record CAYTQE010000010.1, read on the forward strand.
GGAAGCTGTAGCGATCGTGGTGAAGGTATTGATGGAAGCGATGGAAGATATAAATACTGTATATCATGTACTAGTACAAATGATAGTTTGAAAAAATCATATTATACAATAACAGTCTTTTTTAAATTGGATTTACCAGTAATTGGTAATATTTTTACATTTCCAGTAACTGGTTCAACTAAATCAATTCATTTTCCTACTAATGAAGGTATATCTTGTTAAAAAGTAAGGATGTAATATGAATATAATAATTAACAATCAAAATAATAAAATAACTGATTCATTAAACATTGAAGTAATAAAAACTCTTTCCGGAGAGTTTTCTTTAGATGAAGTAACTAGTCAATTAGTTAATTTCTTTTATAATAAAGTTATTATTGATATAACTGCTATTAAAAACTATTATGATATTAACAGTGTATTAAATTTTTTAAATGGGTTTGATATATCTAAAGTTATAATATTACTTAATGATAGTGAAGTAGTTAATAGTAATAGTTTTTTAACTAAACTTGTTGAAAATGGTTATTATAATTTCACAAGAAATGCTGCTGGTATTAACTACTTAATTGATAATCCTAATACTATGGAAGATGTTATTCAGTATACAAAACAAAGTAGTAGTCTAAATAACTTTAATGAAACTTCTTTACCGAATCAATATATAAATAATAATTATCAAGTAAAATCAAATGCTTTTGATAAAAAGAATCCAAAACAAAGAATTATTGGTGTTCAAAATTTAACCGATCATGCTGGTTCAACAACCCTAACTTATATGATGTATAAACAACTTAAGTATAATTATAGTGTTAAAGGAATAGAAATGAATAAACAAGATTTTGTTTATTTTAGAGATTCTGATTTATCAATTTGTACATCTATTGATGATTTAAAACTTAAATTAAAAGAGTATTCTAGTATAGATGTTATTTTAATTGATTTAAACGATTTTGATGCTAGTGAAGTATGTGATGATATTTTATATTTAGTAGACCCTGGAACTATAAAATTAAATAAATTAATAAAAAAAGACAGTAATATTGTTTCAAAAACCAGAAATGGAAAAATTATATTAAATAGAAGCGCAATAAAAACAGAGGAAATTTCTAATTTTGAATATGAAACAAAATTCAAAGTGTTTTTCAATGTTTCTAATTTTGATGATCGTAAAGAAAGAATTCAAATTATTGACTTACTTTTATATAATTTAGGTTTTAAGAAACAAAATCCGAATAATATGGGCTTTTTAAGCAATATTTTTCATAAAAACTAATAGTTTTGTTGACTTTTAGAGAATAATAATATAGAATTTAGTTAGATGTGAGGAGAAGATATAAATGAGTAATTTAATAGTATCGGCTGTTGATGTAGGTGGCTTTTGTGGTAAAGCTGCTGAACTTTTACAATTTGCTGGATGGGTATTAACTTTCTTCAAAGTTGCTATACCAGTTATTATCATAGCGTTAGGTATGTTTGATTTTGGTAAAGCAGTAGTAGCTAGTAAAGATGATGAAATTAAAACCCAAACTAAGAGATTAATTTATAGAGCAGTAGCAGGTATTGTAATATTTTTTATTCCTAGTATAGTTTTATGGCTATTTGGTGCTATAAGCAATTATGAAACGGCAGCTGAAGAAGCTCAGTTTAATGTATGTCGCGAATGTGTTTTAACACCTTGGGGAAATACGTGTGAAACTGCTATTAATGCTAATAAAGCCGAAGAAAAAAATAATTATTAATTTAATTTTTTTTTTTTGTCTTTTTTTTGGATTAGACATTGTTTTAGTGGAAACTTTAGTTGAAAAATCAAAGTTGTTCTGGTATACTTTTAATTAGGAAATATTGGTTTTAGATTGAGGTTTTTTATGAAACATAAATATATTATTTCGATAGCAATTGTATTTTTTATATCAATATTTTTTTCGGTTAAAGAAGTTCATGCTATAAATCAATTAGAATCATCAAATAATTATTCTATAAATCTAATAAATGACAGCGAAGATAATGTAGGAGAAGAAGTTTGTACTAGCTTATTAGGTGAAAATTTAACAAAAGATTTAGAATCAATAATGGGAATTATTCGCTTTGTAGGTCCTCTTCTAGTTATATTTTTCTCAAGTATGGAATATATCGCTGCTATAACTAGTAAAGATGATGATGCTATTAAAAAATGTACTAATAAACTATTTAGTAGACTTGTATTAATTGTTATATTATTTTTATTACCAAGTTTATTAAATTTATTATTAAGTATTTTAGATCAAAAATATACTACATGTATTAGATAAGGAGGTTAATATGATAAATTTAGTAACAACAAGTTATATTATTGGTGATTCTTTACTAAATATGTTAAATAGTATTTTACTATTTTTTGATAGTTTAATATACTGGTTTATTTCATTGATGTATCAAGTTTTTATCGCTATTAGTCAAGTGAATTTATTTGAAGAATCAACTTTAAGATCAATTATAGATAGAGTATTTACAATTCTTGGTATTGTAATGTTATTTATTATGGCTTATGAAATTATTTTGTTAATAATAAATCCCGATAAATTAAGCGGGGATAATGGCGCAAAAAGATTAGTAACTAAAGTATTAACTTCAATTATTTTAATAGTTTTATTACCTACTATTTTTAAATATATGCAAGTATTTCAATATAATGTTTTAACATCTAATGTTATAGGTAATGTGATTTTAGGTAGTTCTAAACCTGAAGGAATAAATGATGATTTAAAAAGTGCTGGTACTTCAATGGCATTAACTATTGGGTCAACATTTTTTTATCCTGTACATAATGGAGTTGAATATACTTATCAAGACTGTTTAGAAGTAGGTGGAGAAGTACCTATTTGTTCTACATATATAGAAGCATATAAAAATGCTTTCGAATCTAATAATCCAGGTAGTTTATTAATGAGTTTTCAATTACACAGTGCGTTACACTTAAATATTTTCGAGTCTTTCGTAGGTATGGAAGCTAAAATGAAATATATACCTATTATTAGTACAATTGCCGGAATACTTGCTTTAAAAATTATTACAGCGTATTGTTTAGATATAGGTGTTAGGGTTGCAAAGTTAGGATTTTTACAAGTTATATCTCCTCTACCGATTGCTCTTAATATTACTGCAAAAGAAAGTATTTTTAGTTCAAAATGGTTCAATTCTTTAAAAGAAACTTATTTAAGCATATTTATGAAATTGATAATAATATATTTTGCAATGTTTGCAATTGGTTTGGTCCCAGAAGTTATATCAAATATCTGGGGAGGAGTAGGAAACTTTTTTATCCGCTCTTTAACAACTGTAGCAGTAATTTTAGGAATTCTACAATTTGCTAAAGACGGTCCAGAACTTCTTAAACAATTATTTAATATGGAACTTAACTTTAGTATCAAGAAAAGACTTGGTGAAAATGAATATGCGATGCGTGGTGCAACAGCAATTAGTGGAATGGGCAGAGGCGCTCTTCAAGGAAATGTCCTTGGTGCTTTCTTCGGAGCATTCAAAGGTTGGAAGCTTGGTGGGGATATAAAAGATCCTACTAAAATTGCTGGAGCTGGAAGAATGGCTGCATCTGAAGGAATGAAAACAAAACAAGGTATTGCATCTGAAATAAGACAGTATAACGAAAAAGGT
>CAYTQE010000010.1:14040-16043 GCA_964439985.1 uncultured Muribaculaceae bacterium
CCAAAGGATATATTAAAGAAAAAGCTCAAGATAAAATTAAAGATTTTAAAGGATTGGGTACAAGATTGTTTGATCAAAGTTTAACAGCTGCAAATATGGTTGAATCTTCGCGAAGTGAATTTAGTAGTTTGTTAGTTTCTAGAACTTCAGTTGGTAGAGCTGAAACTGCTCGAGATGAGCAATACACAAACATCATGGGATCTAGTGAGGGATTCCAATCAGAATATAAAGCGGAATTTGCTCGTAATCCTGGTATTAAAGGTGAGTTTATTGATGAAAAAGGAGTTATAAAAGAAGATGGCCAATTCAAATTTGCTGAATATATGCGTAAACAAGCAAATAAATCAATTGATAAACTAAAGATAGAACAATTAAAAGAAATTTTAGGAAATCCAACACATTCTAAATATGGTGGTATAACATCACAGATTGAGGCAACTATTGATGGTTTAAAAGAAAATAAACACTTACTAGGTGCACAAATTAATCAAATAATAACAGATTACAATAAAGCCGGAGAAAAAAGGTTAAAAGAAAAAACTATTTCATTTAAAAGAATAGATGCTGGAGACTTAGATACTTTACATGCTGAATTAATAAAAGAAGAAAATGCAGATTTAACAGTTGAAATTGTTGATTCGAAAATCCGAGGTGTTTTAGCAGATGCTGTTGGTGAATTTAAGTCAAAAAGAGCTACTGCTGCAAAAGATAAATAAAAAAGGAGGAAGAATAAAATGGGGAATAATAATTTTTTAATACCAGCCAATTCTAAGAAATCAATGTTGATATTAAGTTTCTTTAATCAAATTGATTTAATTATATTTGGTACTGGTGTGGGATTAAGTTTTATATTTTTAATGGCAATTAGAACTAATAATTTATCTACTTCGATACTTATATTACTACCTGCACTTATAGCAACATTTTTAGTTATACCAATTCCAAATCAACATAACATCAGAACATTTATTGGTAATGTCTATACCTATTTTACTAAAAGAAGAACTTATTTCTGGAAAGGTTGGTGTAATAGTTATGTCGAAGAAATTGAATAATAATTCTAAATATACAGAGGACTGGATACCAGTTAAATCAATTCAAAATGGTTTTATCTTACTTGATAGTAATTATTATGTAACAGGTATTAAAGTGGAACCTAAAAATATTTTTATTTTAGATTTTCAAACTCAAAATAATATTATCTTTAATTTAAGAAATTTTTATAATATTATTGATTATGAATTTTGGTTAATAGTTGCAGATCGTCCTGTTGATATAAATTTATATTTATCTCAATTACAATTACAATATAATGATGCACCTAATCAAATGATTCGTAAAATAATTGCTCAAGATATTACAAAAGCAGAACTTTTTAGTAGCACTCAAGTTAATGCGGTTGATACTGAATATTATATTTTATTCCGAGATCGAAAAACAGAAGTTTTACAAAAAAGAGTTCATACGATGATTAGTACACTTGCTGGTATTGGTCTAACTTCTAGACAAGTAAGTGATGATGATATGAAGTTCTTGTTACAAAATTTCTTAAACGGTGGGGTTAAAAATGAATATGGGACGGTGATGGCCGATGTCTAATACTTTTAAAAGTGAAATTGCACCTAAAGGTATGCATTTTAATATAAATGATTTTATGATTAGTGATAAATATGCAACTATTTTAACTATCATAAGTTTTCCTAAATTAATTCCACCAGGTTTTTTATCTAATATTACTAATTTACCAGGAATTAAAGTTGTAATAAAACATATACCAATTGATTTTTCTACGATGAGTAGAATGATTAATAAAGAAATAGCTGACTTAAAGCAAAGATATCAAACCGAAAGAGAAAGAACTATTCAAGAACGGATTCGTCAAGATTATGAGTCTCTTGAATCTTTTGTGCAAATGCTTGCTGCTACTCAATCTAAAATATTTGATTTTCAAATGCATGTTATGATTACTGCAGATTCAAAAGAAGAATTAGAATCTAAAAAAA
>CAYTQE010000011.1:0-15357 GCA_964439985.1 uncultured Muribaculaceae bacterium
TAACTCAGTTTTACCTGAACCAGTTTCTCCAGAAACTATTATATTACAGTGTCCTTCAACACATTTTATTAAAAAATCATGCACTTGAAGTATACAGTATTGTTCATCTAATAATTTTTGTTTATTTAATCTTATTTTTGCTGGTGTTTTACGAATAACACATGCTACCCCATTTGTCGCAATTGAATCATGAATAAAGTTAAGACGTAATTCAGCACTTTCAGCATCTAAAAAAGGATGGGCCATATTAAATGTTTTTCCCATAACATTAGAACATTGAAAAGCTAATTTTTCCATTAAAATATTATTAATTTCAGGTCTTTCAATTTTATAAACACCTTTATCGAGAGTTTTAAGCCATATTTGACCACCGTTACTATAAGAAATATCGGTTATATTATCATCAACTAAAAACTCATTTAATGGTCCAAAATCTAATTGTGAAAATATTGCATCGTTCATTTTTCGCCATCCTCTTTATTCTTAATTCTTTTTATTCTACAGGTATAACATCCGTCCCTATATTTTGTCTTGCATCGATTGCTTTAGCATTAATAAATGCTCTTATTTCTTCACTAGTAATTTGAGTATCACCAGGTTTATCAGTATAATTTTTATTTCTAGGTACTGGTATAATTTCAATTGAATTAGTTCTTATATAACCAGCTTTTCTTAATAGTAAGAAATATTCATCTTTTACCGCAAATAATAATTCTGAAGGAGTACCATTAGATGATGATGAAAACACATGATGACCTGATGAATCTTTTACTGCTAAAACTTGGATACTTTCAATAAATTTACCAAACATAATATAATTATTATCATCAACAGCTTTAAAATATAAATCAATATAATCATTAGGCATTATTGAATTACCATAGGTACTATGCATATCTACTCTTAAACTATAAACTGTATAACCTTCAGGTATATTTCTAATTATCGAATTTGGTAATTCTTTTTCAGACATTAATTGTGGACGGTAAAACAAACTACCTTCTGCAATTGTAGTATCATATTTAACATATTTACCGACAACTTCCATGTGTGATGTAAGTAAGTTTTTAGTTGTTGATACCATATCTTTAGACACTTTAATTGAACCAACCATTTCCGCTTTTATTTCTGTGTTTCCTGCTATATCTATTTTTGCATAAGGTACAGTTTGTGGTTGAACAGCTTGATTAACTCTTAAGTTATACCCTAAATATAAAACCACTATTCCTGCTAGTACACCGATTATCGTTACTGTATTTTTATTTCCTAAAAATCTTTTAATTGATATGCCAATATTTCCCATTTTTATTCCTCCTAATTTTCATAAGTTTCGATTATAGCATCGATACGATTAACAACACCTATTGTATCAATATCGCCCATTATTGCATATTGATCTGTACTAGTTGTAACTTTTACACTAACTTTAGGTGGTGCTTCATATATATCGTAAAAATCGATTTTATAAGTTTTGTTAATATTAACTGTTTCTGAAAATCTTCTTAAAAAGTTTTCAACAAATTTTTCTTTAACTATTCGCACTTCACCATATTTACGATAATGCGCTAAATCTAGTGCTTCTTCCATTGCTGCATCTGTTACTTCTTTTAATAAATAATAATCTTGTTGATTAGTAGTTGTATAATTTTGTAGTAACATCATTACAACTAATACGAATAACCCTAAGACTACAATCCAGTAGCCCCATAAACTTTCTTTCATAACTTATATCTCTCCTCTTATGGCCAATCTATTAGTCCAGAATCATTATCTGGATAACCATCTTGAAAATATTCTTTTAAAGAACCACGTACCCATGTATTATCTACATAATATTTCCATCCGTACTTTCTGGTATTATTTAAAATTTCCCACTCTCTTGGCGAATTTTCAAATTGTTTAGTTAATAGTTCACTTAAACATTCTTTTCCTTCTTCACAGTTAAAATTAAAATCATTATAAGTATTATTTTTATTATATTCTTTAAAATCTTGCATTTTCGATGGAGTTAGAATAAAGGAATATTCTAAATATGAGTTTGTTCCATCAGTATCGCCATAAATTTCATTTTCAGCTGTTTCTATTAACTTTCTAGCATCTATTCCTTTTTGGCTTGACCAATTAGGTCCAACTACTCTATCACCAACATTTTCATTTGGAAATAAATCATTTGTCGAAATAGTTCTAGTGTTATACCTAACTTTAAAATTAGAATCTACTTCATCTTCACAAGTAGGACATTCACGGCTATATAATATTTCTTCATCACGATAATAACATTTATTAACATATTTAGATCCATCTATATTATTATCAATATCAGTTATATCTAAAACATTTTTATTTGATGATAAATATTCATTTAACTGAGCTTGAATATTTGAAACGTTTTTCGGAGCTTCATCTACTTCTTGCATCAAATGGCCAATATTATTTATAGTAAACCATGTAGTATATTCTCCTTGATATGTAGTAAGCTTAACATTAAATACATAACCAACATCTAAATAATTAGTTGCTTGATACTCACTTAATGATGTTACATATTTACCATTAGGTATTAAACTATAATATTTAACTTTTGGTATATAATATAAAGTTCTTTTAAAACCGGCTTTATAAATATCGGTGCGATCATAATCATATCTATAGGTTTTTCCCCCATAAGTAAATGACATATAATCATTATCTTTAGTACCTTCTACTTCATTAAGCACTAATGTCGGTTCATCATCACTTACATTTGGCCAATATTTTTCAGCTTTATAAGAAGTTTCTAATTCTACCTGTTCAGTTATTTCTTGACTTTTATTAGTAATTGGATCAAAAAACTTTTGTTGATAATTAAAATATAAGTCAGGTTCTAAATAATAGTTCCATTTATTAGCAATATCAGATTTATCTTCACAACTTGTTTTATAGTCTTCTAGTGTTTTTCGACTTGTTTTAGCATCTTCATATTTAGTTTCATAACTAGATGTATCTAAAATTTCTTCATCATTAATAGCATCTTGTAAATCATTATATGTTTCTATTTCTTTTTGATAGGCTTCTTTATAATCAGTTTCCCATGAAGTAATATCAGTATAGAATACTCCTCTTATTTCACCAGTAATGTATGGCTGAGACTTAAAGATGAAGAATCTTCCACTGGTAGCTTCTGCTGTTCCTGGATAATAAATATCCAGTTCTTCACTTGTATACATTTTACAGTATTTATTAGAAGTTGAAATAGCATCATTAGCTCCTTCTGATGGTGTGTATAAATAATTATCATCTACATAGTACTTAAAGTTCTCTAAAACTGATTCAATATCATCTTCTTCATAATTATTAGAGTTAATCTTTTCAATTTTATTCATAACTTTATCAATATCTTGTTGTCTAACATATGAATGACTCATATTTTCTTCATCACCATCATTAACACAATCTGTTTCTAAATGGATATCAACATCAACATTACAATTTTCAAAATAATAATCATGAGCATCACGTGATTTTAAATAAACTGATTTGACATTACAACATCCAGCTTTTAAATATTCTAATTCGCTTACTTCTTCTCCACCATATTTATATATTTGTTTACCATCTACGATATCAGTTTGACATAACGCTGGTATAGGAAAATATACTTCTACATTTTCTGTTTCAACTCTTTTTGGCATTAAAGATATCATTCTTTGTCTTTCTTGTATTGTTAAACTATATCTTAAAATCGCTAAATTGTTACTATTAAAAATATGATGATATTCATAATCAACAATAACTTTATCATTAGTTTCAGTTAAAAAGTCTTTTTTATTTCCAGTAACTCTAACTTTAAATGTATATTCATCACCAGTTAAACCTGGTAATATATCAGTATCTTTTGTTAGACCTGATTCTATACTACAATTAAGTTTATTATTAGCGCATTTAACATCGTTTATTTTAAAATATGGATTAGTTGAGACATATGTTTCATAATCTTTAGTAAAACTATTTAAACCAGTTATTTTCATTTCAATAATTCTTGAGAATTCATCTGGATTTCCTGTATCTACTTGTTCTACTTCAGAAGTAGAATTTATTTTAATATTAAATTCTCTGATATTTGCTTGTGAAACATCAATAGTACTACAAAAAGCTTTAGCATCTAATACTTTTGTACAATTAGTACAAGTCAGAACTGCTGAACAATAATATTTTTGAGCAAGTTTAAAAGCATCAGTATTCTCAACTAATTTAGGACTATTAGCAACTTTACCTTCAAACTGGGCATAAACATTATTAAATATATTATTTCGATATGCAGCTGGACCAACAATATCATATTGATACTTTATTGTTAAAGCTCGAATAACTATATTAGCAATCTGTAAATAATTTTGAGACGCTGCTGCAAATGATATTTGATTAGTATTCATTACATAGGCTGAATCATTAATATACATTGAATATACTTTAGCAATAGCTCGGTCATAATCATTAGTTAAATCTAGTGGTCTAGCAAAATAATAAGGCAATGAACCAGGTGCATTTAAATTTGAATCAAGACAAAACATATCTTCATCTTTGCCTTCTAAGGTTCCCCTGAAAGCATATTTAACCGCTTCAGTTCCATCATTTAACATCAGTGGTCGATACGAGAACTCTTGATGTCTAATAATAGCAGGACTATCTAAACGGCAATACCCCATATCTAATAAGTCTTTTCCTTGGCATACGCCTACTCCAGTTCTAGCATCAACATTTATATTTGAAATGAAAACACTAAAAAATACAATTAATATTATTTTTACTACATTTTTCATATGGCACTCCTTTTCTTAACAATTATAATTGCTCCTAAAGTACCAATTACTGCACTAACCCCTAATACAATATAAACAACATTAGATTTAATTTGAAGTTTATCTTCTGTCTTTTTATCTGATTTATCAGATAAATATTCAGCTAGTTTTTCTTCAAGATCTGATTCATTAATATTTATTTCTTCAGTTATATAAACTTTACAATATGGTACATCCTCTAAACCTTCACACATACGATATTGAGAAAACATATTAACTTTTGGTTTTATAAAGCTGTAACTTTTAAGTGTATCTCCTGAGCAGCCAGTGATATTAGAATGAACTTGATAATCATATTTAATTATATTTTCAAGATCTTCACTAATAAAAGTATATACTCCATCAACTGTATCATTATAAAAAATATATTTAGATTCATTTGTTAAATTATCTTTCTGAATTAAATAAACTTCTTTATTTATATTATAGATATTAATTTTAAATGATGTTTTTATTGTTTCATAAGTTCCTTCAAGTCCAAAGTCTGGATCCACATATTCTTTAATTATATTTTCTTCAACAACTTCATAATTAGTTATAATATTAGAAGCAATTTCATTTAATTTAGCTCTTTCTACATAAGTACAATCAGCTTCTACATTAATAGCACTAAAAAATATTGCTAAAACAGCAATTAATATTTTACTGAACTTTTTTTCTACTGTAAGAGTCATTATTAAGCCTCCTTTATCTTATGAATAGTATAACATAAGTTTTATTTTTTTCAAAGAAAAAACATTACATAACAAAGTAATGTTTTATGGTTATGGTAAGCTACCAACATCAATATCTAATTCAGGATATCCACCTGGTAATAAATGTTGGATACTACCTCTTACAAAGCGATAAGTTCTTCCTTCTTGAATATAATATAACCAACCAGAAGACCTAGTTCTATATAAAAGATCATCAGTACGAGATTGTCTAGCTAAATCTTCTAAAAGATCACTTTCACATTCTTTACCATATTGGTTACAAGTTAAATTAAAATCATTATAATCAGTACTTTTATTAAATTCTTTTAAGTCTTGCATTCTAACTGGTGTTAATATAAAGGAATAATCTAAATAATCCTGAGTTGCATCATTATATATTTCATTACCTAAGGCTTCGATGTTTTCTCGGGCAGTTTTTCCCTTAGGAGTGGTCCAATTTGAACCAGTTACCCGACCTTGAGCTCCTTCATTTGGAAATAAATTATCATTAGCAACTGTTCTATAAAAATAGTTTGCTCTAAAATCAGGATTTGGATCATCATCTGGACATGGTTCACATGCTCTTTCATATAAAATTTCATCATCGTCATAATAACAAATACTATTAAATAGAAGTTGATCCATATGTTCATCAGTATAAATAGCTCTTAAATCTGGGTCATCTATTGTTTCTAATTTTTTATTAATTGAATTTTGAACATTAGAAGTTAGTTTCGGATTAATAGTTGGTTCTTGCATTAAATGACCAGTATTCTTAATCGTAAACCAAGTCCAATATCGATTTTTATAATTAGTAAGTTGGACATTAAATACATAACCAATATCTAAAAATGTCCCACTTTGATACTCAGTAATGTTAGTTATATAATTTCCATTAGGAAGTAAACTATAATACTTAACTTTAGGTATATAATATAAAGTTTGTTCATATCCAATTTGATAATCAGTTGTAGTATCAAAATGCTCAGTAACTCCATCTTTATAATCTCCACCACCATATTTTATTGTAATTGATTTGGATGGATTAGATGGATCAAACGGATTAATACTTTTTTCTGAATCAGAAATTACTTCAGCATCTGTACTAATAAGTGGCCAATACTTTTCAGCTTTTGTTGATACTTCTAAATCGATAGTTTCTCGCGTTTCGACTACTCGGTCAACTAACGGCGAATATTTTGTTTGGGTATTATAATATTGTTGTTTGTAAGTAAACTGAAGATCTGGTTCTAAATAATATTTCCAATTATTAGAAACATCTGATTTAATTTCACAATCTTCTTTGAATTTATATAATTTTTCACGAGCAGTAACTTTTTCATCATAAATAGTTTCTAAACTAGTTGAATCTCCTTTGGTTACTGTATTGGTAGTTACTTTTCCAGCAGTTCCACTATCACATGAACATGTACGAGTTGCTTTTACCGTACTATACAAATCAGCACCATTAGCTTTAAAATATGTTTTTTCATCTGGTTTTTCAGTATTAGTGCCGCTATAATCGGTACTAGTACAACAAGTTTCTCTGCCACAAGTATTAGGCCCTCCTGGAGTCGATGGTTCACCATCATCACAACAGCAATCACATTCTCCGTCCTCAGTACAATCACTTAAATTTTCAATAGCATTTTCTACTGCTAGTGCAGTTTGCCAATCTGTATAAGCTTCTTTTTCTGCTTCTATAGCATCTAAGTAATCGTTTTCCCAGCGTGTATAATCGGTATGAAAATTACCATATATTTTTCCATGTACACTTGGTTGTTCACCTTCTCTAAATACGAAAAACCTTCCGCTAGTTGCCTCAGTAGTACCTGGATATTTAATTGTTAAATTTTCACTTGTATACATTTTACAATAATCATTTTCTACATCTATTACTGTGTTATCGGTTTCTGATGCGTTATATAAATAAGAATCATCTCGATTATTATTAGTAGCACTTAAATGCTGTTCTTTGTCAGATAATGTATATCCTACATTATTATTATACTGATTTTCAGCATTTCTCACTATCGTTATGATTTTATCAATTGGCTGCTGGATGACATATGATGTACTCATATCATATGGATCACTATCAGGATCATTATCACATTTAGTTTCTAGAACCACTATATCTTCGGTAGCACATGTTTCTAAATAATACTCAACTGCTCGATCATTTTTTAAATTATCAGCCTCTACATTACAGCAACCTTTTTGTAAATATTGTAATTCATTTTGAGGAACTCCACCATAATAATATCGGTAATCATTTCCTTCTTTTTTTACTTCACACATAGTAGGTGTTTTTATAGTAATAACTGCATCTCCTAATTGTTCTCTTTCTGGCATTAGAGCAATCATTCTTTGTTTATACTGTTCAGTTATAGAATATCTTAAATAAGCTAAATTATTAGTATCTAAAATATGATTAGATTTATATTTTATTAAAATTTTAGCATTTGCTTCATTCATAAAATCAGCACTATCACCAGAAACTTTAACATAAATTATATACTCAGAACCAGGATTATCTAATACTAAATTTTTACTATATAAATTTAAATCAACAGGATTGCAATCTAAATTCTTATTATCACATTGAATATCAGTAATGAAAAATCTTGGATTAGTGTTTTTATATGCATCATACATAATCATTAAATTCTCTAAACCTTTTATTTTTACTGGAATTATTTGTTCAAAACGATCAGGATTAGTTCCAATGCTTTCAATATCTTCTGGTATTGCTGAAAATGTATATTTATATTCTATTATTTTACTTGTTGAAATATTTGGTAAACTTTGACAATAATTTATGGCATCATTTACAGCCGAACAATCATTACAAGTTAAAATAGCTGAACAATAATACCTTTGAGCTAGTTTATAAGAATCTGTTCCTTCAATAAGTTTTGGATTTGAAACATTTTTTCCTTCAAATTGAGAATACACATTATCAAAAACATTATCTTTAACTCCAGCATCTCTAAGATCATAATTATATTTAATTGTTAAAGCTCTCATAACAATATTAGTTATTTGAATATAATCTTGAGCTGCTTCTTCAAATTTTATACCGCTAACATTTGCCAGCCAAGCTGAATCATTAACATACATAGAATATACTTTAGCCATTGCCATATCATATTCATAATGTCCTAATTGAAAAGGCCTAGCGTACCAATATGGAGTTTGACCTGGAGCTGATAAGTTTGAATCAATACAGAACATTTCATGAGGAACTCCATCAATTATTCCAGAAAAACCATATTTTACATCATAAGAACTATCATTAAATAATAACGGCGTATGACTAAAACGTTTGGAAGGAATCATTACTGATTGTTTTAATTTACAATATCCAGAGGCAATTAATGGTTCTCCATAACATATACCAGTTCCTGTTGCAGCTTCTACTTTTAAATTTAAAATTAAAATACTTAATACAACTAAAAGAATTAATTTTACTTCTTTTTTCATATAGCTCTCCTTTTTTTAACAAATATTATTGTTCCAGTGAAAGTACCAGCTAATATCACTACCCCAACTATAATATAAATATAGTTTTCTTTTATAAATTCTTTTATTCCTTCTTTTTCTATTTCTTTAATCGGTTTATCTTCTTTTAAATATTCAGAAACTTTATCATTTAATGCTGCTTCTGAAACATTGATTTCTTCAGTGATATATTTTTGACAATAAGGGACATCTTCTAATCCATGACAAATACCATATTGAGAATACATATTTATTTTAGGTTTAATAAAATTATAACTTTTTAATATATCAGCTGAACAAGATTCTGTATTGGAATATACATTAAAAGTATATTTAATTATATTTTCTGAATCTTCATTAATAAATTCATATATACCATCAGTTGTATCTTCAAAAAATATATATTTATTTTCTCTATCTATATTATTATTCTGAATTATATATAATTCATCGGTTAAATTATAAATACTTATTTTAAAAGAAGTCTTTATTCTTTCATAAGTTCCTACTTCTTGAGTATCAGGGTCAAGAAACTCTTCATTAACAGTTTCTTCTATTACTTCATAATTAGTTTTAATATTAGCCGCTATTTCATTTAATCTGGCTTTTTCTATATATGTACATTCTGCATTTACATTGGGAATTATAAAAAACATAGCGAAAATAACTATAAAAATTTTAATTACTTTTTTATATTTACTTAGAGTCATTTATAAACCTCCTATATTCTTATGTATAGTATAGCATATTTTTATTTATTTTGAAGCAGAAATATTATAAATATGATATTATAATATTGTGATTAATATGAAATATAAAATATTGGAAAATTTAGGTATATATATCTTTTTAGTAGTTTTTTTTGAATTGACTTTTCGTGGCATATTAAATTCTAGTGGTGAATTATTATATACTATAATATCAGTTGGAATGGTAAGTTTAATGATTCTAGCATTTTATTATTTAAATAAAGATGAGATTGTAGAAATGTTTAAGCTATATAAAAAAAATTGGCATGTAAATATTAAAAAAAATATTTTAACCTGGATAATTGGACTTATAATAATGATGTTTGCTAATTATTTAATATTAATTTTATTAGATAAATTACCAGTCAATGAAATTACAGTAAGAGATAACTATGAACATTATTTAATAGCTTCAATAATTGGAAATATTATTCTAGGACCTATTTTAGAAGAATTTGTTTTTAGATTAGGATTTAATCAAATAAAAAATAAATATTGGTTTTTATTGTTATCAAGTTTTATATTTGGTTTATTCCATATACTTGGTTCAATTGTAAATATAATAAGTTTTATCCATATACTCCCATATTTTATTTTAGGAATCGTATTTGGAATTGTTTATTATCGTTCTGAAAATGTATTTGATAGTATCTTCATACATGCTTTACACAATGGATTTGCTTTATTATTATATTTTATTTTATAAGGAGACTAGATTATGGCTAAAAAAGAAGAACATGATTCGATCATAAGAAAATTATTTATATTAATATTCTTTTTAATATTAGGTGTTTTGTTATACAGTCATTTCATAGGTACAAAAGGCTTAGTAGTAAGAGAATACTCAATTATAAACAATAAATTAACAGATAGTTATCATGGTTTAAAAATTATTCATTTTACTGATTTACATTTTGGAACAACTGTTGATACTAATGAATTAGAAAATATAATTAATGAAATGAATAAATTAGAACCCGAAATAATTGTTTTTACTGGAGATTTAATAGATAAAAATATAGATATCTCTAAAGATCAATTAACTGAGTTAATAAATACTTTAAAAAAACTTAATCCTGGAATTACATCTTATATAGTAAAGGGTAATCATGATCACAATGATAATTATGATTATGTATTAAAAAACACTAATTTAAAATTATTAAATAATCAATCTGAATTATTTTATTATAATGATAATATTCCGATTTTAATAATTGGCTTAGAAGATTATTTAGAAGGTAATCAAGATATATTTAAAGCTTTTGAAAACTATAATGAGGAGTATTATACGATACTACTTATTCATGAACCTGATACTGTAAAAAAAATTACTGATTACACTCCTGATTTAATTTTAGCTGGTCATTCTCATAATGGTCAAATAAGATTACCTTTTATTGGTGCTTTATATAAAGTAGAAGGTGCAAAGGAATATTATGATGAAAAATATTTAATTAATAATACGCCTATGTATATTTCAGGAGGACTAGGAACTAGTAAATATCCTTTCAGATTATTTAATCGGCCTTCATTTAATTTTTATCGATTATATAATAAATAACACAAAAATGCTCTTCTCATATAATAAAATGAAAGGAGCATTTTTTATGTATTATAATACTTTTACAGGTGAAGGCGAAAGGTTTTTCTGGGCACCTTTTTTGTTAGGAGGACTAGGCGGCGCGGCCATAGTTAGTGCTACTAGACCAAGACCAGTATATGTTACTCCACCACCCCAACAATATCAACCATACCCAGGTTATGGCTATAATTATTATGGTGGATATAATTATAACCCTGGACCATATCCATATTATAGATAATATTTTAAAAGTAACAATTGTTACTTTTTTACAATGACCTATAATTAATTACAATACCCATTATTATCATATAAGATAATAAGTTACTTCCACCATAACTTATAAATGGTAATGTAATTCCTATAATTGGCATCAATCCAATATTCATTAATATATTAATACTAAACTGTGATATCAAAAGTAAAATTACAGGAAAAAGTAAAATTTCATTTTTTTTATTTAACTCTCTAATTAGAAAATAAAACAATAATCCATAAATAATGAAAAAGATAATTATCCCAACAAAGCCAATATTATTTATTAAAAGTGCAAAAGCAAAATCTGTCGGTGCTTCTGGAAAATACTGAGGTATATTTCTAATTCCTCTACCAAAAAAACCAGATGAACCAATTGAAATAAGAGCTTTATTTAATTGATATCCTTCACCTTGGATAAATTCTGTAATTCGGTCCATCCGATAAAAAAATGATGTCCCAAATAGATTAATAAATATATCTTGATAATTATAGTAAAGAATGAAAAATGACACTCCAAATATCAAAAACAAAGTTATTGTACTTATATACCACCACTTATTTAATTTTTTAACTATTAAAAAACCAATTAAGATAATACAATATATTAATATAGAACCTGTATCTGGTTCTAAAAATGTTAATATACTTGGAATTAAAACAATAATAAATACTGTTAATATGTATTTTATATCAGATATTTTGTTATATTTTATACTAAAGTTAGATAAGAATAATATTAATGATACTTTCATAAATTCACTAGATTGAAAACCAATATTTCCTATCATAATCCAAGATTTACTACCGTTAATAGTTGTTCCAATAAATAAGGTTAAAACTATCATAAAGATACTTATCAAATATAAATAGAAACTATATTTAAATAAAGCTTGAATATTAATTTTTGAAAGTATAAAAATAATAAAGAATCCAATGCTATACCAAATTAATTCTTTAATAAAATATTCTTGATATGTACTCATAATATAACCAGCACTATAATTATTTATTAAACTAAATAACATTAACAAAATTAAAATTAAAATAATATTTTTATTTTTCATGTTATTATTTTGGCTCGTTTGGGCGATTTATGCATATAATAAATAAACGGAGGGATAACATATGGATTTGCCAGAAATATTTAAAAATAAAATTGATGAAAATATAGAAAACTCTCAATATTCTTATTATAGTGGAGATAAAGATATAAGAGGCAGTAATTTAAATCAGTTTCCAGTTGATGCTATTATTGAAACAAAAAACAGAACATTTAAAACTAAGATCATTGGTAAAACAAATAATTATTTGATTACCAATAATCGCGAAGTTATTTATATTGATGATTGTATAAATATAAAAAAAGTGTAATACACTTTTTTAGATTCTTAAATTATTTATTTGAGCTTGATAATCTTCACTTAGACAAACATAAGAACCACTTACTACCATATCAGCGTTCTTTACAAAATGGATTGTCTCATTGTTAATTCCTCCATCAACAGAAACAATAAAATTGGTTCCCATTTCTTTAAGCTCATCTATTTTAAAGGAAGTATCAGGTATAAATTCTTGACCACCTTTTCCAGGTTCAACACTCATAACTAAAATCTGCTCTATATCATTAATATATGGTTTTAATACATGAACTGGAGTTGATGGTTTAATGCTTATTCCACATTTAATTCCATAAGAGTGTATTTCACTGATAATAGATTCTGGATTATCAACAGCCTCTAAATGAAAAGTTAAATATTCAGTATTTAGCAGTGCATAATCTTTAATATATTTACTAGGATTTTCACACATAAGATGAACATCTAATTTTTTAGTAGTATTTTTAATTATATTATTAATTTCATTAAAAGTATAATTTTTATATTCGACAAACTTACCATCCATTATATCAACATGAAGATAATCAGCATCGGTTTTGTCTATTAACTTAACAGTTTCTTTTTCATTATATTTACTTTTTATAAATGATACTGATACTTTCATTTCATCACCTCTATAATTTTTTTATAATTATTATATCTACTTTCTAATATTTTATTTTCTTTTACTAATTTTCTAACTAAACAATTCGGTTCTTTTAAATGATTACAATCTTTATATTCACAATTAACATTAAATTCTAAAAAAGTTTTTTTAATATCTTCTAAAGATATCTTTTTTATATCTAATGAACTAAATCCAGGAGTATCCGCTATTAACGATGTCTTATATCTAAATAACTCAACATGTCTAGTAGTATGAACACCTCTACCTAAACTTTTACTTATCGGGTTAGTTTCTAAATTAAATTGTTTATCTAATCTATTTAATAAAGTACTCTTTCCTGAACCTGATTGACCAGTTAAAACTACGGTTTCATGTTTAATTTCTTTGGTTATTTTATTCAAATTTTTATTAGTAAGAGCTTTAATTCCAATATTATTATAATACTTTATAATCTTTTTTATAGCTTTTTTTTCTTCTTTAACAAGTAAATCTATTTTAGTAAAGCAAATAATTGGTTTTATTTTGTTGTGGATTATAATTGTTAGTAATTTATCTAATAAATTTAAATCTAAATTAGGTGATTTAGTACTAGTTATAATAATACAAGTATCAATATTAGCAATACTTGGTCTTTCTAAATAATTCTTTCGCTCTTTTATCTTTAAAATATAATTATTTTTTTTATCAAAAATTACCTTATCACCAACTAAAGGAGTAAGTTTATCATGATAAAACTTACCCCTAGCTCGACATTCATATGTTTTATGATTAGATTCTACTGTATATAAATTACTTATTTGTTTAATTATTGTACCTTCCAAAATTTCTCCTCTTAGTCAATTAAATTAAGTTCCTCTTCTTCAGCAATTACAATTTTTAAAGTAATACCATTGATAATTGTAGTTCCTGGTTTTGGTGCTTGATCAATAATCATCCCTATTTCATATAAATTAGTTTGTTTATATTCTACTTTTAATGTTAAATTGTATTTTTCAGCAAATGCTTCTATATCTACTAGTGAATAATTCTCTTTATTAAAGTCAGGATACACACCAGTCATATCAGGTATATATAAAGTTACTTTATCGCCAGGAACTAGTTTTGTACCAGCAACTGGCTCTTGTTTTATAATAATTCCATCTGTATGAAGTGATGTATCTTCAACTTCTTCTTCAACTACTACTACAAATAAATTATGTAATTTTTCTAAAATAGTTCTAACCTCAATATAGTGTCTACCGGTAAGATCTTCCACTTCATATGAGCCTTCTCCTGTACTTTGAAATAAAGTGATTACGGTTCCTTCTTTTACATTTCGATTACTAGCTGGATTAGTTTTTACTATTTTTCCTTCTTCAACAGTTTCACTAGTCGCACTTTTAATTTCAGCAGCTATTTTTAAACCATTTTCTTTTAATAATTTTTCTGCTTCTGTGATTGTCATATTTGCAACATCTGGAACTATTACATCTTTAGCTTCGGTTAATTTAGGTATTAATAGTAGTGCTGAAGTAGTTATTAAAATTAATCCCGTAAATATTGCCCCTAATATTAACAGTATTTTATTTTCTCTTTTCTTTAAATCTTTTTCAGTAATTTGTTTAGCGATGATTTCACCTTCTTTTATTTCTTCTTTTGGTTTTTTAATATCTATTTTAGTATCTTCTAGATTAATTTTTTCTTTTTTATTATTATCATCAGATTCTGGAAACTCATACACATAA
>CAYTQE010000011.1:15367-15666 GCA_964439985.1 uncultured Muribaculaceae bacterium
TTTCTTGCGTTCATCTAAACAAGTTTTTAATTCCTCATTCATCTCACGAGCATCGTTATATCTATTTTTAGGATTTTTAGCGGCACTTTTCAAGATAATGTTTTCAATTGATTGAGGTAGATTAGGCATTTCTTTTCTAATACTTGGTAGTGGATCTTTTAAATGTTTAAGCGCTATTTCTACTGCATTATCTCCTTTATAAGGAAGTTTTCCACAAAGTAGTTCATACATTAAAATTCCCATTGAATATATATCACTTTGAATAGTCGAACCTTTTCCAGAAGCTTGTTCTGGAGATA
>CAYTQE010000012.1:0-15568 GCA_964439985.1 uncultured Muribaculaceae bacterium
GGAAATTAATATCTCCTTGTGTAGTTACTGCTTTAAAGCTTGGTGCTACATCACCAATTAGTGGCATTCTGTTTATTTCTTTTTCTTCCATTTTCTATCTCTCCTTAATTTTCTATAAATTTTTTTAATGCTTCTTTTGATTTAAAGCCTAGTTCTGTTTTAATAACCATACCATCATTAATTAAAATTAATGTTGGAACACTAATAACTTGATATTTGCTAGCTAGCTCTGGTTCATTATCAATATTAACTTTAACAATTTGAGTATCTAGTTCTCTATCACTTGATAATTGTTCCAAGACAGCTCCTAATGCTTTACATGGAGGACACCACTCTGCATAAAAAACTACTAATACTTTTTTATCTTTTGCAAGTGCCATTTCATTAAAGTTATTTTTGTTTAAATATAATATTTCCACGTTACCACTTCTTTCAATCTGTTTACATTATATGTTAAAAATTATTATTGTTCAGTGACTTAGTCACATAAGATTTTTATGTTATAATTATTAAGAGGTGTTTATGAATAATATAGAAGAAACATTAAAAGTTAGTTTTAAAATATGGCCTAAATTAACAGAAAATGAAAAAAAAGAGTTAATAAAAAATGCTCAAATAATTAATTATACTAAAGGTGATATTATTTATCATGGAGCCGCTACTTGTATTGGTTTAATCATTATCAGAAAAGGAATAATTAGAGCCTTTTTATCATCTGATACTGGTAAACAAATAACTTTATATAAACTTTTTAAAAATGATATTTGTTTATTTTCAGCTGGATGTATAATGAAAGATATAAATTTTGATATTAATTTAGAATGTGAAGAAGACATTGAATTATTATTAATTCCAACAGAGAAATACAATGAAATATTAGAAAAATCACCTACTATATCAAATTACGCTAGTGATATACTTTCATCTAGATTTTCAGACACAGTTTGGATTTTAGAACAATTTGTTTTTCATTCTTTAGATAAAAGATTAGCAAACTATTTACTTGAACAAAACTTTGAAAATAATACCTTAATTATAACTCATGAAAAAATAGCAAATGAATTAGGTACAGCTAGAGAAGTTATTAGTCGTATGCTAAAATATTTTGAAAATGAAAATATTATTGAATTAAAAAGAAATAATATTATTATAAAAGATATTGATAAATTAGAAAATATAGCCGAAAATTAAAAACTTCATTTTGAAGTTTTTTTATTTTTCAGTATTATTTCCAAGATAATTTGTTAGCATAAAAGCAAGAACAGCTATTACGCAACTTATTAAAGTATTAATATTAAAAGCAAATGTACCTCTAATTACAGCTGGAATAGTTGCAATACAAAATCCTGATACTGCATAATAAGTATAACCATAAAACTTTTTTAATAAAAAATTTATTAAAAATACAAATATTAATGCTCCGATACCTAAACCTATCATTATAGGTAATAATACAGGTATATTTACACTTGATATAGCCGCTAAATAAAAATCATAATATCCTAAAACGCTTAATATTACCGTACTACTAATCCCTGGTATAACCGTTGAACCAGCTAAAATAAAACCTAAGAAAGATCTTTGAATAAATGTTAAGTCTTCAGCCTGAATACCTTGATAGTTTTTTAATGATAATAATACAATACCAATAATAAATGTTATTATCAGAGGAATTATATATTTCTTATCAAAACCTTCTTTATTAGCTTCTTTAAACAATATTGGAATTGTACCAACTAAAAAACCTACGAAAGCATAAGAGGTTTGCATTGGATATTTATTTAAAAATACTAATAAAACATTTCCAAATAAAACTGTTCCAACAACTACTCCTAAACCAATTGGAATTAAAAACATAATGTTTTCTTTTAGGTTTTTAAATTTTACAATTTCAGTAATCGCATTGACACTTTTTTGATATAAACCTAAAACTACTAATAATGCTCCACCACTTAATCCCGGAACAATATTACCAATTCCGCCTACTATTCCTTTAAAAAAATTTATCAAATTTTCACTTCCTTATAACTTTTTTTTAAATTTCGCATTTATATGCGAAATTTTATTTTTTGTGCGTCTTCACTATACACTTTAAAGTAAAGAGAATACTTTATAGTATAAGAAAGCAAATACACTTTTCTTATCGAGCTTTCTTTTTATGATAATACACGATACACTAATTAAGTATATCATATCAAAGTATTATAATATAATATTTTAAACCTCCTAAGTCGAATTTAAATCAATTCGGCTTTTTTGTTAATTTTATTTCTTTTTTCGTGATTTAGATTTTTTTCGAGGAATATTTTTCTTTTTAGAAGTTTTTTTCTTCTGTGTTTTTTTAACTGGTTTTTTAATATCTTTAGGTTTAGATTTTTGAATTTCTTTTCCTTTTGTTTTAGTTTGAGGCTCAGTAGATTTTTTAACTGAAGACTTTTTAATAGTTGGTTTTTCAGCAGGCTTTTTACTAGATTTATTTTTTGATTTAGGATTCTTTTTAACTTTTTTGAGTTTATCTTGATATTTTTTAAATAAAATCCTACCAATACTAAATAATCCAAATAATAAGATAATATAAAGAAAATATATAAATATATTACTTTTTTGATAACTAATATTTATTTGATAAGTAAATCTACTTTCATTTTCAGCTTTAACAATAATTTTAATAACACTTCCAGCAGTTAAATTTTCATTCCCAATTATATTAATAACTGATTTATCATCTTCTGGAATTGCTTTTATATTTAATTTAGTTACAGATTTTTTAATCGCTAAATTATAATTTTTAACTCTTTTATTAAATTTTAAATCATTATTTTTTATTGTTAAAGATTTTAAATAATAATTTGCAGATTTATTAGATAAAAGTTTAGTGATATTAAAAACATAGGTTTTAAGATCCTCATCTTTATTTTTGATTTTTATTAAAACTATATTATTACCATCAACTATATCAACTGTTTGATTACCAAAGTTTTTTACTAAACTTAAATCCGAATCTTCTAACTGAGTTTTAAAATTAATTGAAGTAACGCTTGAACCAACTTCTATATTATATTCATAAACGTCTGATTTAAAATTAAATTCTATTAGATTATTTTTATTATCTTTTAATTCTATGTTAGAACTACTTATATTCGGAGACTTTATATCTTCTTTAATAAAATTTAAACGATATATTCGGGTCACGCCTGATTCACTTTTAACAAAAATAGGAGCAACAATTATATTATTTTTTTCAGTTAATTCAATTTCTCCAATCCCTTTAATTTCAGCATTTTCATCAATTAAGTCTGTTGTTATATTTACTTTTGAAATTGAAGAATCAATTTTTATATTATAATTATATGTTTCCGAATGAAAACCACTTATTTTTTCACCATCAATATAAATATTTTTTAATTTGTTTTCTGAAGATAATATTTTTATTTCTTGACTCACATCTTTTAGCTCTAATGTTTTATCTAAACTACTATTTATTAAATTAATATTCTTTATATTTATATTTTGTTTGCCATATTTTCCAGTACTAAACATTAAAATACCAAATTCTTGTAATCCACTTACTAATAAATTATTATTAGTTTCAGCAATAATCTGATTTTTATTAATACTTAGTTTCCATAAACTAGTAAAATTAGATCTGATTTCATCTAATGAGATATTTTTACTTAAATCTAAATCAAAAGTTATTTTATTAAATTCAAAATCTGAACTCACACTACTACGACAATTAAAATTATCGAATTCTTTATATATATAACTATTACAATCTATTATAAATTCATCTTTAGCATTTACATTTATTGGTAATATAAATAAGAATATTAATATTAAAAGCTTTTTCATATAAATCCCCATTCCATTTAAATTATATCATAAAAAATAAGGCTTGATAACCTTATTTAAATACAAAAATATACTTTATTTGCTCATCATATGAATATAATGTTACTTCTTTATTTATTTGAATAATATTTGTTTGATTTGCCTCAGTTTTATCTATTTTACCATTATTATCAATTGGCCATAAATAATCAGTATTAATTTTTATAAAATTACGATCCACATTTACTACTTCTATGTCTAATTCGCATTTTTCATTTCCTTCGGCAAAATATAATTTAATACCAGTAAAAACTTCAAAATTTTTAGAAATAGAGTTACATTTTATATATAATCTCTTAGTATCATCAGTAACTTTATTATTCAATAACATTATTATTCCTATTACTAAAATCACTAGTATCGGAACAACAAATTGAAGAAAATTTTTCATTTTATCAACAACCTTATAATAAAATTATTATATCATAATATAAAATAAATAACACTTTTATAACTTCTTATACTACTTTTTTACATAATATTTAATAAGATATACCTAAAATCCTTTTATAAATTAGAAAAAAATGTTATTATATCTTTGAAAACAAAGGGGAACTGTGGTTTTTTTATCCCCTAATTATAGAAATGAGTGTTTAAATGTACCAAAAATATATTAAGCGAGCTTTAGATATTATATTTTCGCTAATTTTTCTTATTATATCAATTCCTTTTATGATTATAACTGGCATTGCTCTATATTTATCTTTAGGAGAATGTACTTACAAAGAAGCAGTTTTAAGAGAAGGAGCTAATCGTAAGACTTATCGCATGTATAAATTTAGAACCAAAATTAGAAATACTAAAGGCATGCCTAGAAGTAAAAGATATACTTTTACTTCTAGATTAATTGATTCATTAAAATTAAATGAACTACCTCAATTAATAAATATCTTAAAAGGAGATATGTCATTTGTTGGTCCTAGACCATTTATAGCAGGTGAAAAATTATTACCAGGTAAAATCAGTGAAAAAAGATACTTGGTAAAACCAGGTGCTACTGGTTTAGCCCAAACTCAATTTAGTGATTTCTTATCTCATAAAGACAAATTAAAGTATGATGAAATTTATTATGATAATTTATCATTTTGGTTAGATTTAAAAATAATTTCTAAAACTCCTTTTTTAATAATATATAACTTACTTTATTTTGTTGAACATTTTAATGATGAAAAATAGCATTAACCTTCTAATTATGTTATAATTTTAATTGTTTTATTGAGGTTAATATGAAAAAATTAAACAAAAAAGATTTTATTTATTTAATAACATTATCGGTTTTAATAATTAGTTATGTTATCTTTTTAAGAGTAAAAGGATTTGCTTTTGGATCAAATGTTGACTGGTTAAGCCAACATATTACAATTCCAGAATATTTTCGAATGGTTTTTTATGAAACAGGAAACTTATTTCCTTTATTTAATATGAATCTCGGAATGGGACAAAATATTTTTTATTTTTTTTATTATGGATTATTAAGTCCTATTATATTATTATCTTACTTATTACCATTTGTAAGCATGGCTAATTATATACAGATAATATCTGTTTTAAATATTATAATTAGCACTTTCTTATTATATAAATGGATTAATAATAAATATAATAATAAAATAGCGTTAATTTCAGCAATAATTTTTATATTATCAGGGCCTATAATATATCATTCTCATCGACATATTATGTTTGTAAACTATTTCCCTTTTTTAATAGGAGCTTTAATATCAGTAGATAATTACTTTTTGAAAAAGCAAAAAATTCCGATTATTATAAATGTTTTTTTATTAATCTTAACAAGTTTTTATTTTAGTGTACCCAGTATTATTGTAGTTGGTATTTATACTATATATAAAATATTAGATAAAAATAAATTTAAATTAAAAGATTTTAAACCATTATTAAATATAATATTGTATGTAATTATCGGAATCTTACTAACTAGTTTCATCTTAGTACCACTATTTTACGCATTATTAACAGGAAGAACTGATACAACCAATATAATTAATTTAAAAGATTTATTAATACCTAAATTAAATTATAATCTAACATTCTATTATAGTTATTCATTAGGTTTGACTTTCATTTATTTAGTAAGTATTATTTCAAATATTATAAAAAAAAGAATTAATGATATATTTTTATCTATAATATTACTTGCATGCATGTTTTTACCATTTGTTAGTTATTTACTTAACTCATTAATGTATATTGATGGTAAGTCTTTTATACCATTTTTACCTTTAGCTTTAATATCAATTAGTAATTTTTTAGTAGATCTATTTAAAAAGAATATAAATATTAAAAAACTTTTACTATTTTTAATACCTATTATTATAATTATGATTTATAGTGCTGTTAGTTATGATAAAAGAGACTTATTAATTACAGATATTATTATAACTATTACATTTTTAATACTTATTTTAAAATATAAAAAACCTAATTTAATATATATTCCTATTATATTTTCATTATTATTTTCTTTTTATATCGTAAATATTAATGAAAGTTATGTAAAAATTGATGACTTAAAAAATGAAAATAATTATATATATAAAGATTTATTAAATAATACTAATAAAAGTACAATTTATAGAACTTTAATTAATAACAAAGTATTAAATAAAGTAAATAAAATTTATGATATTAATCAATATAATACTTCTATATATGCATCAACTAGTAACCAACAATATTTATCTTTCATAAGAAATGAATTTCAAAATGAAGTTATAAATAAAGATTATGGAACTATTACTGGTAGTGATAATTTATTATTTAATATATATAGTGGAACAAAATATTTAATTAGTCAAAAACAACCATTAAAAGGATATAATCAATTAAAAACTATTGATAATATTACTTTATATGAAAATAATGATGTTTTACCAATTGGTTATTCTAGTTCTAAAATAATGAGTTTAAGAGAATATAATACTTTAGAATATCCTTATAATATTGATGCTTTATTAAATTATGTTATTGTAAATAAAAGTATTAAAAATGTATATAAAACTAATGTTGATAAATATAACTTAACTGGAGAAATTATTGATTTTAATAATTTTACTTATAAGCTTGAAAATAGCAAATATATAATAAAAGCTGAAGAATTAAGTTTTATTAACTTTAAATTAGATAAACCAATTAATGATAAAATATTAATTATTAAATTTACAATGAATAAAGAACGATATGGTTATTATTGTAGTAGTGATATAAGTATTAATGGAATTAATAATTCATTATCATGCTCTGATTGGAAATATCATAATAATAATTATAGTTTCGAATATGTTATTTCATCTAATGAACCAATAGAAAATTTAATTATTAAATTCTCTAATGCTTATTTTGAAATAAGTGATCTACAAACTTATACAATTGATTATTCAAAAATTAAAAATTTAAAAAATAATATCTCTGAATTTAAAATAGATAAAAATAAAAGTATAAATAATATTTTATATGGTGAAATAGATGTCAAAGAAGATGGTTATTTTAAATTAACAATCCCTTATCAAAAAAAAGGTTTTAATATTTATGTAGATAATATTAAGGTTAATTATAATTTAATTGATAAAGCTTTTATAGGTTTTCCAATAGAAGAAGGTCTTCATACAATTGAAATTATATTTAATCCTCCATACTTAAAAGAAGGTCTTCTATTAAGTATTATAGGAATACTATTACTATTAATTAGTATTTTTGATAATAAAATAAACAAATATTTAAAAAAACCATTAAATATTCTAAAAAAGAAAATTAATAATTTATATAAACATACCCATCTATACATTATTACTAATCGTGGTTACTTATTATTATTTATCTCATTATTTATTTTAGATATAGTGTTAAGGTTATTTTATTTATCAGATATAAAATTTTATAGTTGGTATAAATTAGTACCTAATTTATTTAGCGTAATGTGGATAATTTTAATATTAAGACTAACTAAAACTTTTAAATCTAAAATAGGGAAAACTATTTATTTAATATTTTATATATTCTTTTTAATATTATTTATAGTTCAAAGTATTTATTTTACTTATTTTGTTACTTTCTTTGATTTTAGTGTTATTAAATTAGCTGAAGAAGGCGTAACATATTTAAGTTCTGTTTTATTAAATATCAAATACTGGGTGATTATTAGTATTATAATAAGTATTTATTTAACTTATAAAGGTTTAAAAATAATCAATCATAATCAAAAAGTCAAAATATCCAAATTATTGATAACAATTATTATTTTTATCACAATTCATCAATTAATGCCATTATTATTAGGTAATAAAAAAACTAGTGTTGAATGGGATGATTGGCGCAATCCAAGAAGTATATATCAATCTTTTAATGATAATAATAAAAGTTTTATGGTTTCTGGATTATACGAATATACTTTTAGAGACTTTTATGTAAACTATATTAGAGATAATGATCAATTAACTGAAGAAGAAAATATAATATTAGAAGAAAATTTTAGTAATGTTAATCTAAATGTTCCTAATGCATATACTGGAATATTTAAAGATAAAAATCTTATATTAATCCAATTTGAAAGTATAGATAACTTTTTAATAACTGATAAAATAATGCCAACAACATATAAAATGATGAAAAACTCAATTAATTTTACTAATCATTTTTCATTTACTTCTGGTGGAGGTTCTACTTTTAATTCAGAATTTATGGTTAATACTGGATATTCTACTGCTTATAATTATCATCAAAGTGCTTATGCTTTTAGCAGAAATAATTATGATTATTCTTTACCTAATTTGTTAAAAAAATATAATTATGAATCAAATGCTTTTCATATGAATACAGGAGAATATTATTCTCGCTATGCTAATTATAAAAGCTTTGGTTATAATAATTACTATGGACTTAAAAATCAAAAAGTTTATCAAAACAATACTAATTACTGGTTAGATAGAGAATTAATTTTAAATAAAGAATTTAATAAAAATTTGTTTGCAGCTGATGAACTATTTATGAATTATATTATAACTTATTCAGCCCACATGCCTTATACTAGTAATAAAGGTACTTGTAGTAAATTAACTGATGATAAAGGTTTAACTGAACTAGAATGTTTACATATTCAAGCTAAAGAAACAGATTATTTTATGGAGTTATTACTAGAAGACTTAGAAAATAAAAATAAATTAGATGATACTATAATTGTAGTCTTTAGTGACCATTATTTATATACTTTAGAAGATCAAACTATCTTAGAAAAGTATAAAACAACAGAAAACAATTTAATTAATCATACACCTTTCTTTATTTGGAGTAATAATCAATATAAAAAAAATATAAAAAAAGTAAATTCTCAATTAGATATATTACCAACGATATTAAATTTAATGGGAGTAGAATATTATCCTAATTATTATATAGGTAGAGATATCTTAAGTCAAGACTTTATGCCTATTGTCTACTTTCAAGATGGAAGCTGGTACAATGGTTCTACTTATATTAAAGATGGAGAATATTTAAGTGGTAAAAAAATAAGTCATGAAAAAATAAATGATATTAATTCAATTATAAAAAGAAAAATGATATTAAATGATGCGGTGATGAAATCAAACTATTTTGAAAAAATTAAAAGTATAAGTAAGTAACTTGTACTTTTAAAATATCTAAAAATACTGTATAATCTGATATAGAATAGGGGTTAAAATGAAAAACTTAAGAAAGAAACTGAAAAAAACAAGTAAACCACTTAGATTTTTCTTTTATATAGTTTTCCTTTTATATTTAGTAAGTTTTATTTTATTAGTAAAAAGCTTACTTCTTTTAAGTGGAATTGAAACATTAATTAGATATATCATTATAATCCTTTTTTTAATAATATTTTTAAGTTATATAATAAGTAGTTTGGTTTTTCTAATATTAAGAAAACATATCATTTTAACTATAATTAGCATAATTATAATAATCTTAGGAACTATTAATATTGGTGCTTTTTATTATATAAATAAAACTTATGGTTATATAAGTGAAATAAGTAAAGATAAAGTATTATATACTACAAACCTAATTGCTTTAGCTGGTAATGAAAAAATTGTTAAAGTTGGAATGATATCTGAAGAAAGTGATCCTGAGGGAAATGTTTTACCTAAAGAATACTTGTCTAAAAATAAAAATTCTTATGAATTAATTATGTATGATGATTATATAACTTTATTAAATGATTTATATGATGAAGAAATTGATGGAGTATTTATAACCAGTAATTATGTTTTAATTTATAGTAATGTTGAAAGATTTGCTAATATTAAAACTGATACTAGAGTTCATGCTGTTTATAGTAAAGAAATGAAGAATCAAGACAATATAGCTTCTTCTAATAAATCAGTTACTGAACCATTTACAGCTCTTATAATGGGAGTTGATTCCCAATACGATGGACTAGCACAAAATGCAGCATTTAATGGTGATGCTTTAATGTTAGTTACTTTTAATCCTAAAACACTATCTGCAACTATATTTAGTATTCCTAGAGATACTTATGTTCCTATTGCTTGTAATAATAATCGCAGTAATAAAATAAATTCAGCTGCTGCTTATGGTTCTAAATGTATGATTGATACTATAGAAAATTTAATTGATATTAATATTGATTATTATGTTAAAACTAATTTTAAAGGTCTAGTAGCATTAGTTGATGCTTTAGGTGGTATAACAGTTGATGTACCAGTGCCAGATTTTCCTAAAGCATATTGTGTAGAAGATAGTAACCGAATAGCACATAAAATATGTTTAACTCCAGGGATAAGTAAATTAAATGGTGAAGAAGCTTTAGCGCTGGCTAGAGTAAGAAAAGCGTTTTTAATTTCTGATTTTAAAAGAGTTCAAAATCAACAATTAGTAATTGAAGCAATAGTACAAAAAGTAAAAAGTATTAGAAATATTAATGACTTTTACAACGTTCTAAATGCAATAAGTAAAAATTTAGATACTAATATGTCTACTAAAGAGATGCTGAATTTTTACAATGTTGGTAAATCTATATTAACTAAAAGTAACTTTAAAGATAATGACTTTATTAATATTCAAAAAACCTTTTTAACAGGTTATGATTTAACTATTAATACAAATGGGATGAATGTTTATACATTTCAGTACTACAAAGAAAGTCTAGATGAAATAATTAAAGCTATGAAAGTAACTTTAGAATTAGAAGAGCCAGATATAATAAAAACATTTACCTTTTCAGTAAATGATGAATATAAAACCGAGATAATCGGGCAAAAACATACATCTGGAACTAGACTAGAAACATTACCTAGTTTTGTATCAAAAAGTATTGATTATTTAGAAGATTGGAACTCTACTCGAAATATTACGATTAATAAAGAATATCAAGATAGTAATTTATGTATTCAAAATGAAATATTATCTCAAAGTATAAATCCCGGAACTTTAGTTAATAGCCTTTCTTCAATAACTGTCTCTATATGTAGAAATATTATTGATAATACTCTTGTTGTTGATGAAAATATTGATGAAGAAATAGATGAAATTATTGAAAATATATTAGAGTAACTAATATAATAATATATAAGTTAATACAAATATAAATATATTATTTAATAGATTTACCATATTATTATCAATAGCATGATAGCCACTTATTAATTTTGTATTTTGATTACAGTGGAACTTGGTTTCTACTGTTTTTTTACATTTTAAACATTTATATTTCGCTTCAAATACAATACCTAAAACACTATCAAAAATTGAACCTAATAATCCCATTAAAGATATTAGAATAAAATTAGTAATATTAAAATCAGATATTAAATAAATTAAACCAATTAATATTCCCCCTAATAAAGACGCTAAAAGACCCATTAGAGATATCCCACCCGATTCCCCTTTTTCAATTCTTTCCATAGTAAAGATATTAATTGGTTTCTTTTTTGATAATGTTCCTATACTACTAGCTAGAGTATCTGATAATGAAGATCCTATTACTGCGTAATAGATTACATAAAATATTTGATTAGAAGTAAAGCTATATAAAACAATACATAAACTAGCCGTTAAAACATTACTAATCATTTGCTTTATATCTCTGGTTTTATCTTTTTTGGTCTTTTTTAATTTATCTGATAATATTGTTAGAATAAAAACTAAACCTAAAGCTACAAAAGCAAGATCTCCTCCATAAGTATAGATTATTACTCCTAAAAGCCAAGCTAATATAACTCCTGAAAAAGTTATTTTTTTTGTATATAAAGCATAAAAAGCAAAAATACTTGGTATTATAATATTTAAATACATTTACATCACTCCTAAAATTATCACTATTAAAAATATACCTAATGGTAAATATAAATTATCTAATCCTTTTATACCTATCAGTTCAATTAAAGATGCACTAATTCCAATTATTAAAATCTTTAATAAATTATAATCTAATCTAAAATAATAACTAAAAAATAATGCTACTAAAGACGAAATAATCAATACAGTTAAAGAACCAATGATAGTTTTATTATTAATTATTTTTCTACTTTTTAAATATCCTGCTACTAATGGAGCAAATCCATCACCTAATCCCATACTAAACAATCCTATTGCATAAGCAGGGGCTAAATCATTGTTTAAATAGGTTAATAACGACATTATAAAGACACTTATAGGGTAATATACTGTCCCTAATGAATTCCCGTCTTCCATACCTTTAAAGATGTTTCTTTTATATGATATATAATTTAAAATTATAAAAGTTATAGGTGGAATAATCATATGAATAGAATATTTAAAATAATAAAACATTATAACTACACAAAAAGTTACTAAGATATGAGTAACTTTTCTAGTAATTTTTTTTCTAATATTTAATTTTCTACTTAAAAAATATGTAAATACTAAGATAAAAATTAAATATAAATAAGTAAATAAATATCCTTTAATAATCATTTTAACCTACTAAATAGTTGGAAAACTAATTATACCTAGCGGTAGACCAATTATATAAAATGATATTAGTAAAACGATCCATAATAAAGCAGTATAACCAGCATAAGGTAATATATATTTTATATTACCAAATATAGTATCATGATTATCTTGACTATATAATTCCATAAAAGCGATATAAATAATAAAATAAGCCATAAGAGGGGTTAAACCATAAGTAATACATTCACCAGCTCTAAAAACAACTGTTGCAAATTCTGGACTCATACCTGAATTCATAAATACAGGTACTACAACTCCACTTAATATAGACCATTTATTTGCACTACCAGGAACTAATAATGTACTAATAGCACTAATAAATAAAGTTAGTAATATTAAAGGTATCCCTGTAAAACCAGAAGTATTAATTAAATTAGCAAAAGATGCTACTACTACTGTTCCAATATTGGTTTTCTTAAAAATAAATATCAACATTGAAGCCATAAATATTAACACTATAACTTTACCAACTCCATCTAAAGAGTGACTAAAGTTAGAACACATATCGCGGTGATTTTTAATACTTTTAGTTATAATCCCATAACTTAAACCTAAAATTATAAATAAAAATACTATAACAAAGACAAAGCCCATGTTAAAAAATGAATTATAACCAAATAATTTATCTATATATAAGCTTTGTGAATTATCTAGTAAATTACCACTAAAAGGTAAACCAGGAATAATATTATATACAAATATTAATATATATAATATTCCACATAATCCAGAAACTATTAAACCTCTTTTTTCTCTTTTAGTTAAATAATCTTCAGAATCAGAATCAAAACTATATGTCCCTACTCGATGAACTATATCTTTTTCAGTAACGGAAGTAATAATTAAAGCAAGAGAAATTGCTGCTACTAACATTATCAATAAGAAAGCATGAGTATTTATAATATAATTACTAGTTAAAACACTCGCACTTAATGTACTATAATTTATAATGGTTGAATCAACTGAATTTATAAATATATTTATTCCAATCCCACAAGTAATAGATGCAAAAGCACATATTATACCTGCTTTTGGATTTCTTTTACCATATTTAAACAATAATGCAGCAAGTGGAATAAGGGCAATAAAACTTAAATCCCCTACTATTGAAGACAAAATACATATAAAAGATAATGAAAAAGTTATAACTCTTTTACTAACTCTTTTAGTTAATATATAAAAAAACGAATCTAAAAAACCACTCTTATCCATTATACCTACACCTATTAAAGTAATAAGTAACATTGATAAAGGAGTAAAAGCTGCAAAATTAGATACAGTATTACTAAATATATACTTAAGACCACTTAGACTAAAAAGTGATTCAACAGAAACTAAAACTGTCTCATAACTTCCGCTAACAGCAATTCTATTATACGAAGTACTTACATTAAACAAATTTAGTATCCCACTTAAAACAATCGTCATTAATATTAAGACAATAAAACTCATAATTGGATGTAATGTAATTCTATTTTTAATTCTTTTGATTTTTCTCATTTTTCTATTCCTTTAAGTTTTTTTTCAAATTCCAAACGATCCATCATAATTTCACGATTACAGTTAATACATTTTATTTTTATATCTACACCTGTTCTCGTTATCTTCCATAAATTTGTGCCACAGGCATGTGGTTTTTTCATAATAACTATACTATCTATATTATATTCTTTTTTCATTTGACTCTACCATATTAATTTATTCATCTTCTATTTTCACATTTAAAATTTCAAGTATCCTAAGTAAATCAGGTTCACTATCAAAAGGAATTGTGATCTTATTTTTAGATATATTAACCTTAGTACCAACTAAATCTCTTAATACATTTTCAAAGCCTATAGTCTTTAGTGATTTACTAGTAGTTCTTACAATCGGTTTTTTCTTATCAACATTATCACTTGATGCTAGTTTTTCTAATTCACGAACTGATATATCATCCTTAATAATTTTATCTGATAAAGATAAAATTAATTCTTGATCTTGTAACTTAGATAAAACTCTAGCATGACTTTGTGATAACTTACCTTTATTTATTAAATTTCTAACACTTTTAGGTAAAGTAAGTAAACCTAATAAATTAGTAATATAACTTCTACTTTTACCAAATTTTTTAGCAATTTCTTCTTGAGTTGCACCAGTTCTATCAATATATTTTTTAAAACCTTCAGCTACTTCTATTGGTGTTAAATCTTCTCTTTGAATATTTTCAAGAAGAGCGATATCCATCATTTCTTGATCAGAAAAATCTTTTATTATTGCTGGAACTGTTGCAATACCAGCTATTTGAGAAGCTTTAGTACGACGCTCACCTGCTACCAGTTCATAACCTTTAATGCTCTTTTTAACAATAATTGGCTCTATTACACCATGTGTCTTAATAGAATCTGCTAGTTCATTAAGAGCTATTTCATCAAAATACTCCCTAGGTTGATAAGGATTACTCCTTATTTCATCTACTGGTATTAAAACAATATCAGAATCTTTAGCATGTTGAACTATATCTTTTTCAATACTTGAAAAATCCATAGGCTCATTATTAAATAATTGTTCTAAACCTTTTCCAAGAGCCTTCCTTTTATTTTCCATTTCTTTCAATAACCTCCTTAGCTAGGTTAAGATAAGCCTCAGCTGCTCTAGAAGTTGGATCATATTCATTAATTGGTTCCCCATGAGATGGTGCTTCAACTAATCT
>CAYTQE010000013.1:0-15492 GCA_964439985.1 uncultured Muribaculaceae bacterium
TTTTTCCTTTTTTCATTTAGTTTCCCTCCAATCGTGGTAGATTTTTGCGGATAGAATTATTCACTTTTTTCTTCAGTTTCGTCATCATCGCCGATAAGTTCTGGTTCAACACTTGATTCTTTAGATTCTTCGATGCTAGCTTCCATTTCAGCAAGTTCAGCTTCACGTTTAGCCATTTCTTTTTCAGCTATAGCAGCTTCTGCTGCTTGTTCAGCAAGTTCAGCATCGTTTACACCTTTAATAGCAATTCCCATATTACGAGCTGTACCTTCAACAATTTTCATTGCTTCTTCAACTGTATAAGCATTTAAATCAGGCATTTTAATTTCAGCAATTTTTTGTAAATCTTCTTTAGAAATAACTGCTGCTATTTCATTAGCGCCTTTTGGGCTTGCTTTATCAATCTTAGCTGCTTTTTTTAATAAAAATCCTGCTGGTGGAGTTTTTAGTGTAAAGTCATAACTACGATCATCATATAAAACAATTTCAACAGGAACAATATCTCCCATTTTGTCTTTTGATGCATCATTAAATCTTGTACAAAACTCTTGTAAATTGATTCCAGCTGGTCCTAAAACTGTTCCAACTGGTGGAGCAGGTGTAGCTTTCCCTGCAGGAATTTGTAATTTTATTTTCTTTACGATTTCTTTTGCCACGAAAAACACTTCCTTTCAAATAATTTTCGCTTAGTGGTATGGGCTAATCCGCTTTCCCTTCCACTAGACCAGTTTATAAAATATATAACTGCAATCTAGATATTATCACAAAAAGCTTGATAACTCAAGCTTTTTTTAATCTCATCTGATCTCGTGCTCGTGCACGTGAACGTTCACGTTTAAGAGCAATTTTTTCCATTCTTTCTCTAAGAGAATCCATTATTTCTTTTAATTCTTCATCTAGAGGCTTTCTTAATTTATTAATTATTTCAAACCAATATGTTATTTCTTCATATAATTCTGGGTCTACATATTCAATTAAATGAACTAATCTATGCATTGATTGTGTTAATAGTGCTCCATTAGCAAGAGATTCTCTACCGCCATGTTCTGCTTTAAGAATATGATGATAAGTGATTTTATTATCTGAAGTGATTTTATCACCAAACCAGTCATACTCATCACATTGAAATATTTTTACTAATTCGCTACGTATTAACGGATTGTTCATTTACTGCACCTATAATTTCTAGCTTATACTTCTAAGCAAGCTGCAAATTATTGTGAACGATAATTTGATTGTTATATATAATAATATCAATTTTTGTCGCAAGTTTTATCCAATCATATTTTCGTTTTGACTAATTTATTAATTTTTTTTCAATTAATAAATAAACGTCACTACACCATCCTTTGCTCATTATATACATATTATCATTTTTAGTAAAAAAAAGATAGGGTTATCCTATCTAATTTAATTAAATTTTACTAACTTGAAACAATTCAACTTCTACCGGTGTTTCTTGACCAAAAAGATCAATTAAAACAGTTAATCTACTATTTTCTAAATCTAAATTATTAACAGAACCTAACATGCCTTTAAATGGTCCATCAACAATAGTTACTTTAGAACCAACAGCTAGTTCAACATCGACATTCATTCTTGTCATACCCATATTAGCTAAGATGCGATCTATTTCTTGAGGTAATAGAGGCGTTGGTTTAGCTCCTTTTCCACTAGAACCGATAAATCCAGTTACTCCTGGAGTGTTACGCACAATATACCATGCATCATCAGTCATAATCATTTCAACTAATATATAACCTGGGAACATTTTCTTTTGTTTTTCTTTTATACTTCCATCTTTCATAGTTTCTTTAACTGTTTCTTCTGGAACTATAACCCTAAATATATAATCCTGAAATCCCATTGATTCAGAACGCATTTCTAGTTTTTCTTTAACTTTACTCTCATGTCCACTATAAGTGTTTACTACATACCATAATTTTTCCATTATCCAGTTATTCCTTTAATCCATGAAAAGATAAAATCTAAACCAAAAAAGTATAAACCAAAAATAATTAGGAATACAATTGTTGCAACTGTATATTTAGTCATATCATTTTTAGTCGGCCATTTAACTTTCTTTAATTCATCTTTTACTTCTTTTAAAAAACTTTTTTCTGCTACTTTTGCAGCTTTTTTCTTTGCCATTTTGACACCTCATTTTTTCAAAATAAAAACACCGTTTCGTGCTTACGTATAATATAACATAAGCATATTCAATTTACAAGCAGTTTAGATTAGTTCTTTGATTTTTGTTCTTAATCTTTGAATTGTATTATCTATTTGTTTTGGTTCTTTTGCTAATATTTTAGCTATATCTAAATAATTAAAACCGCTTATTAACAATTCATACACTTCATACTCTAATGGTGATAATGTCCCTTTTATTTTAGATACTAATTCTTCATAAGTTTCCTTAGACTCTATTTTAATTAAAGGATCAGAATTAGGATCACCTATTAATTCAGATAATGGTTTGTTAAATGCTTCGTATTCATAATCTAAACTATAATTAGAATTATTCTTTTTGTTTTTAATAGTATCTGCTTTTCTAATACAATTTTGGATCTTTCTTTCTATCACAAGTGATACGAAAGTAGCAAGTGATGTTTCCTTATCACTAGAATAACTTACTAATGCATCAGAAAACGCGAGCATTGCATCTTGTCTTACTTCCATAAAATCCATATCTAAAACATAGAATACTTTTCGATATTTAGCCATAATTATATCAATGATATAATTATATTTTTCATATAAAGTATCCTTTGCTTCTTCACTATTTTCATTAACAAGCTGTAGAAGCTCTACATCATTATATTCCATCAACATCACCAATACCAAACAACAATATTCCTGCTGCAACTGATGCATTTAAACTATTTACCTTACCAAGCATAGGAATGGAAATTATCTGATCACAGTTTTTCTTTACTAAAGAAGATACTCCAAAACCTTCACTACCAATAATAAGACATACTTTATCAGAATAATTAATTTTCTGATAATTAGTCCCATCTGCTTCTGCTGCATATATAAAATATCCTAATTCTTTTAAATGGTTTATTGTATTAACTAAATTATTTACCATAATTATATTAACATGAGAAAGTGCGCCACTACTAACTTTCATAACAGTTTCATTAACATTCACACTTCGATCTTTAGGTATGATAATATTTTTAACTCCTCTTGCTTCACACGAACGAATAATAGCTCCAAAGTTATGAGGATCTTCTAAATGATCAAGTATTAAAACTAATTTATCATCTTCAATAATATTAATAGATTTATATTCATAATCATGGATATCAATAATGATACCTTGATTATTTAGCATCATTTTATTCATAACAATTTGATCAGTTAAAACATATTTTAAATTATTTTTTTTAATATAGTTTAAAATATCTGTATCTTTATTATTTTTAGAAAGATATATTTTTTTTATTTTAGTTATATCTAATTCTTTAAAAACATTTTTTCCACAAACTCTCATCTTATCTCTACTACTTTCTTCATTATTTCATAATATCTATTTTTATTATTAGTATATAAATATCCAATTAAACATTCTAATCCTGTTGATTTTTTATAAGTTATTATGTCTGTGTTTTTACTACCATGACTACTAGCGTTACGCCCTCTTTTAATAATTATTCTTTCTGCTTCTGTAAAAATATCATTATTATCTAATAACTCTAAAATCTCTCTTTGAGATTTAGCACTTACATACTTTAAGCTTGCTTTTTGTAAATCATTTACTTTAGCTAAACCTGATTTAATTAAATATTCTCTAATATACAATTCATAAGCAGCATCTCCTAAGTATGCTAAAACTAAATTATTCATAAAAACACCCGCTCAAAATATAACATATAATATTTTATTTGTAAAATAACTAATTTTTAATATTTAGACAGCTTTTATTGGCTTTTTATTATAAAATTCAACTAATTTTTATTTTTAGTTAAAGAATTATAATATAAAAAGCACTAAAATTAAAAATTAGTACTTTATTTATTTTGTTTCCTAATATATTTACTTGCATTTATTGCAGCAATAGCTCCTTCACTAGCAGCATTTATTATTTGATATATATCTTTTTTTACTATATCACCTGCGGCATAAATACCAGTTATTTTAGTTTCTTGATCTTGATTTACTAGTATGTATCCTTGATTATCGGTTATCCCAATATTATCACAAAAGTAAGTAGCTGGGCCTGATCCTATATTTACAAACAATCCAGCAACTTTAATACTTCTATTTTCTAAAATAACCTCTTCAATTATATTGTTTTTTTCTATGATATTAACCAATTTTTCATTAGAAATTAGTTCAATGTTATCTATCTTTAGATTTGAAATTTCTTTATCATAAACTAAATAAACTTTTTTAGCAATATTACTTAAATATTTTGCTTCTTCTAAAGTTTGATAATTATTACCAATTATCATAACTTCTTTATTTTCATATAAATTAGCATCACACAAAGCACAATAGCTAATTCCCATAATATGTTCAAAACCTTTTAGTTTCTTTTGTCCTCTACCAGTAGCAATTAAAATAGTAGCTGTTTCATATTTATCTTTTGATGTAGCCACAATTTTTTTATCATCTTTTATTTCTATATCTAATACTTCTTCTTTTTTTAAAGGAATCTTTAATGAACGAAATTGTTTATAAAAACTAGTAGCCAGCTCTGGACCAGTTGTATCAACATACCCTAAATAGTTTTTCACTTCTTTAATCGTGTTTAATTTACCTCCAGGTGTATCTTTTTCAATAACTAAAACATTTAAATTACTGCGTTTGGCATAAATACTAGCATTTATACCAGCTGGGCCTGAACCAATAATTATTAAATCGTACATTAAAACATCACCGAATCTATATTATTTTTATCATTATATAAATCTTCAAATTTACTCTTACGCGAATTAATTGTAATTATTACTAGGCCAATAATAATCATTATTAATGAAACAATTTGAGCAATTTTAAATCCTCCTAATAATAAAGCATCAGTTCTGCTCATTTCGATAAAGAAGCGAATTATCCCATAGCCTATTAAATATAAACCTGTCATTGTTCCAACTTTAGTATACTTTCCTCTACGAATTATTAAAAAGATTATAAATAAAATAAAACAAGCTACAGATTCATAGAAAAATGTTGGAGTATAATACACACCATCTATTTTCATTCCTTCAATAATAAAATTAGGTACAAATATTTTTTTTAATTGTTCAGCAGTTGTAGCAACACCATGAGCCTCGCTATTAAAGAAGTTCCCCCATCTACCTATTGCTTGAGATAATAAAAGTGGTACTGATATAAAATCTAAATATCTCACCATTCTAACTTTATATTTTTTACAATAAATATATATTGTTAATAGACCTCCTATTATTCCACCATGG
Source organism: uncultured Muribaculaceae bacterium (assembly GCA_964439985.1). Classification (GTDB taxonomy): domain Bacteria; phylum Bacillota_I; class Bacilli_A; order RF39; family UBA660; genus DUUS01. The sequence goes on from CAYTQE010000013.1 coordinate 5,430, forward strand.
ATAGCTAGTCCACCTTCCCAAGTTTTATATATTTCTGATAAATTAGTACTAAAATAATCCCAATTAAATATTACAAAATATAGTCTAGCTCCAATAATACCAAATATAATTGTCCAGAAAATCATATTAAAAACAAAGTCTTGTTTTATTTTATAATTTTTAGTTTCTTGTTGAATTAAAGAGATTCCTAATATAACTGCAACAAGCATAGTTAATGTATACCATTTAAAATCAAAGATACCTAAAGAAAAAATTATAGGATTCATTTTTTACCTCCTACAATTTGTTTAGTAATTAATGCATCAAGCACGATTGTCATAAACGATATAAAGATTGATACAAAAAACGGAACTATCCAGCCGTCAACTATAAAATTAGATCCGATTATAAAACTAGCTAGCTTTAATATTACAACATTTATAAATGGATAAAATAATCCTAATGTATAAACTGTTAAAGGCAGAGCTAAAAGTTTAATAACTGGTTTTACTGTTTTATTTAAGATCATTATTATTAATGCTGTTAGTAACCCATACCAAAAATTACTAATATAAAATCCTTTAAATATACTAGTAGCCATTAATAAAATTAGAGTATTAATTAATAATGTAACTATTAATTCAATAACAGTCCAATTTGAACTTTTTTTATCACTATATATTATCATTTATCATCACCTGTAAATATTATATAATTTTTTAATAATATTAGCAATTATTACTTTTAGAATATATTGTAGAAAAAACCTTATTTATTTGAATAAGGTTCTAATTTTTTCTTTAAGAATTGTCCAGTATATGATTCTTTTACTTTTATAATATCTTCTGGAGTGCCAGTAGCAATTACTTCTCCACCATTATCTCCACCGTCTGGTCCTAAGTCAATAATATAATCTGCAGTTTTAATAACATCTAAATTATGTTCTATTACTATTACTGTATCTCCATTATCGACTATTCTCTGTAATATTAATAATAACTTCTTAATATCATCAGCATGTAATCCAGTAGTTGGTTCATCTAGTATAAAGACACTTTTGCCTGTTGGTTTTTTTTGCAATTCTTTAGCTAGTTTAATTCTTCCAGCTTCTCCTCCTGATAGTGTTGGTGCTGATTGTCCTAATTTTATGTATGATAAACCAACATCAATTAACATTTGGAGTTTACTTTTTACTTTAGGGACATTTTCAAAGAATACGATTGCTTCGCTTACTCTCATATCAAGTACATCTGCAACTGTTTTTCCTTTAAATTTAACTTCTAAAGTTTCACTGTTATATCTTTTACCGTTACATACATCACAAGGTACATAGACATCTGGTAAGAAGTGCATTTCTATTTTTTTGACTCCATCTCCCCAGCATGCTTCACATCTTCCACCTTTAACATTAAATGAGAATCTTCCTTTTTTATATCCTCTCATTTTAGCTTCTTTTGTTTCAGTAAATACATCTCTTATACCATCAAAGACTCCTACGTATGTTGCAGGGTTACTTCTAGGGGTTCTTCCAATTGGATCTTGACTGATTTCAATTGCTTTATCAATTAATTCTAGTCCTTTTATAGATTTGTGTTTTCCTGGTAAGTTAGTTCTGCCATAAACAGCGTTTCCTAGAGCTTGGTATAATACATCATTAACTAAAGAACTTTTTCCTGAGCCTGATACTCCTGTAACTACTGTTAGAGTTCCTAGAGGAATATTTACGTTAATGTTTTTTAGATTATTTTCTGATGCACCTTTTATTTCAATAAAGTTTCCGTTTCCTTTTCTTCTAGTTTTAGGTACTTCTATAGCAAGTTCTCCACTTAAGTATTTACCTGTTAAACTTTTTTTGTTTTTCATAACTTCTTCTGGTGTACCAGCTGCTACTACTTCTCCACCAGAGTCACCAGGACCTGGTCCTATATCAATAAGGTAGTCTGCTTCTATCATTGTTTCTTCGTCGTGTTCTACTACTATTAATGTATTACCTATGTCTCGCATATTTTTAAGTGATTTAATTAATCGATCGTTATCTTTCTGGTGTAGTCCGATACTTGGTTCATCTAAGACATATAATACTCCACTTAGTCTACTACCTATTTGAGTTGCTAGTCTTATTCTTTGACTCTCACCACCAGATAATGTTGTAGCTGTTCTTGATAATGTTAAATAATTAAGTCCAACATTATCTAAAAATAATAGTCTACTATTTATTTCTTGAAGTATTAACTCGCTTATACTTGCTTCTGTCTTAGTTAGTTTTAATTTTTCAAAGAATATTAATAAATCTTTGATTGATAAATTGGTTACTTCAAATATATTCTTTTTACCTACTTTAACACTTAATACTTCTTCAGCTAGTCTTGAGCCACTACATTTAGGACAAGTTTGATCTACCATAAATGAGTTGATCCAGTCTCTTATCCAAGTACTGTTAGTTTCGATATATCTTCTTTCTAAATTATTTACTATTCCTTCGTAAGTATCTTTAGTGAATCTTTTATTGCCATTTTTACTTGTATATTCATATTCTAGTTCTTCATCTGTTCCAAATAATATTATGTCTAGATGTTCTTTTTTTAAATTTTTAACTGGTTTATTTAAATCAATCATGTAATGTTTTGCAACAGTTAGAACATTTGTCATATAAATATTTCCATCTAAACTAAATCCTTTTATTGCACCGCCCAAGATACTCTTAGTTTTATCTGGGATTAATAAATCTAGTGATACATTTTGTTTAATACCTATTCCTTTACATTCTGGACACATTCCGTATGGTGCATTAAATGAAAATAGTCTAGGTTCTAATTCTGGTAGGGAAAAATCACATTCAGGACATGCATAGTGTTCACTCATTATTATTTCTTCATGATTAAGGTGGTTTACTATTACTTTGCCGTGAGCTAAGTTAGTACTTGTTTCAATTGCTTCAAAGATACGTCCTTTTTCTTCTTCTTCAACTACTATTCTATCTACTAAAACAAGGATAGTATTTTTTTTATTTTTTTCTAAAATTATTTCTTCACTTAACTCGTGCATTTCATCATTTATTTTAACTCTTGTAAAACCTGTTTTACGTAGGTTATCAAGTAGTTCCTGATGAGTTCCTTTAGCACCTGTAACTACTGGTGCGTATATTTCTACTCTCGATTCTTCTCCCAAGCTAAGTACTCTGTTTGTCATTTCTTCAACGCTTTGGCTTTTTATTGGTTTTTTATGTGTAGGACAATATGGTATACCTATTCTAGCAAATAATAATCTTAAATAATCATAAATTTCTGTTACAGTTCCTACTGTACTTCGAGGATTTTTATTTGTTGTTTTTTGATCAATAGCAATACTTGGACTTAATCCTTCAATAGAGTCAACGTTTGCTTTTTCTGTGCCACCTAAAAATTGTCTAGCATACGCGCTTAGACTTTCAACATATCTTCTTTGTCCTTCTGCATAAATTGTATCAAATGCTAAACTACTTTTTCCTGAGCCTGATACTCCTGTTATTACTACAAATTTATTTTTAGGGATTTCGATATCAATATTTTTTAAATTATTTTCTCTTGCCCCTTTTACAATTATTTTATCCATATTTACTCCTTTTTTAGACTTCTATTTACTTATTATATTGTTTCACAATTAGTCTTTTTTATTCAGCTCATTTATTGTACACGTATGTTTGTACGTTTGTCAAGTCATAAAAAAAGAATGCGTTAGCACTCTATGAACCAAATGTAATATATTTAGCTTCTATAAATGGGACGTTACCATTTATCAGTTTGTATTCTCCATATATAGTAATTATATCTCCCTCGATGAATCCCATTTTATAACTTTCATCTGTATAATCAAATTTTATTAATTGCTTATTATTACCATCAAATAAATTGGCATCTATTGTTACTGTCATTGAGTTACCGTATAAGTTATCTTTACCATCCACTTTTATAACTTTTCCAATTACTTTGACACTACTATTTTTATAATCTTTAGGACTTCTGACTAAATCTTCATAAGATGCTAGAACACTGTTGTATTTATAATCAGACTCACTTGCTTCTTCGTTATAATATTTTTGTAAAAAATGTGTTCCAATTATGCTTAGTAATAATAAAACTAATAATACCCCAATAACCATTAATCCTGTTTGATCTTTTTGATTTTTTTTACATGATGGACAAATAGTTAATCCTTTTTCAAAATCTTTTTTACAAAAACGACATTCTATTGTTTCTATTTTAGGTTCTTTAACTTCAGGTTTTGTCTTTTTAACAGGTTGTTTAGTTTTAACAGTAGTTTTGGGCGCCACTTTTTTAGCAACATTCTTTTTGTTTGATTCTACTATAGTAGATTTTTTTACACTGGTTTTTTTAGGAACAGTTTTAACAGTATTTTTTTTAGCAACTTTTTTATCCATTATAAGTACCTCTATTCTATTTGTATTATATTATATTTTTTGTGATTTATCAAACATAACATTAATTTTTTAAGATAAAGTATCTATATAGTTATTTAAAATGGTAAATAATTCATTACTTGTCTTAATAGAACATATTTCAGTTTTTATTTTAGCACTGTTTGGCATGCCTTTTATATACCATAGAGCATGGCTTCTTATTTCTAGTATAGCTTGTCTTTCTTCTTGATTAACAAGTAATAATTCATAATGTTTTTTTAACATTTTTATTTTTTCTATAGGTTTTATTTCAACTGGATTTTTACCAGTTTCTAAGTATTCTACACATTCTTTTATTAACCAAGGATTGCCTAAGACTCCTCTACCAATCATAACAGCATCACAGCCAGTTTCATCAAGCATTTTTTTTGCATCATAACAGGTTAAGATATCACCATTACCTATTACAGGAATAGATACTGCTTCTTTTACTTCTTTAATTATATTCCAGTTTGCTTTACCACTATAACCTTGACTTCTAGTTCTAGCATGAATTGCGATTGCTGATGCTCCAGCTTCTTCAATTCTTTTTGCGATAGTAACAGCATTTATATTTTTCTCATCCCACCCACTACGTATTTTTACTGTAACAGGAACTTCTACTGATTCTACTACGGCTTTGACTATTTCATATATCTTGTCAGGATCTTTTAAAAGTGCACTTCCTGCTTGATTTTTAATTGCAACCTTTGGTACGGGACATCCCATATTTATATCAATGATATCCGGTTTCATTATTTCCATTATCTTTTTAGCAGCTCCAACGAATGATGTAATGTCACTACCAAATATTTGCTGAACAATTGGTCTTTCTTCAGGTGTCATTTTAAGTAAGTCTAATGTTTTTTTGCTATTATACATTATTGCTTTATCGCTTACCATTTCTGCATAAATTAACCCAGCTCCCATTTCTTTAATAATTCTTCGGTATGCTGAGTTACTAATACTAGCCATAGGGGCAAGTACTATTTTATTCTTTATTTTAACGTTTCCAATGCTCCAACTCATTATTTACTCCTGTATTTTATATATCTCTACTTCATCATTTTGTAATAAATCATATTTTAGAGCTTCATCTACATCTAAATGAAGTTCTAAATAAGAAGGATCAACTACTTTTATATAAGCATCATAGATTTGATTGCCATCTTTGTATATTAAAACTTTTTCTTTATTATTAAGATTAATTTTTTTACTTAATTCTTCATTAATATGAATGTGTCTCTCAGCAATTATTAATCCTTTATCAAGAGTTATTTCTCCGTTTGGTCCTTCTAATATAACAGGTAAAGTTCCATTTAAATCTCCACTTTGGCGTGCTTCTGGATTTAATTCTAAGTAAGATGCATCACTTCTAGATATCTCGACTTGATTGTAAGATCTAAATGGCCCTATAATTCTAGCTCTTTCTAATATTTTATGGTTCCATTTTATATTTACAACGTCAGTACTAGCATATTCTCCTGGTTGATTTAGATAGTTTCTAACCTTTATATTAGTATGCCCAAATAACTTTTCATAAACTTCTTTAGTTAAATGAACATGTCTTTTACTTATTCCAACTGGTATTTTCATATATCCTCCATATAAAAAAATTATAACATTTATATTGATATTTTGTTATAACTTTACTTTTGTTTACATAATTAATTAGACTAAAATATTATACTCTTGATATTCTTTACTACTATATTTAATTATTTTATCTTTAGCTAAACGATATACTACAAATGATTTAGGATATTTATCTTCATTATGAATGTTGTAATTCTGTTTAATACATACCTCATTATAGTATTTATCATTAACCATCCAGTTATAAGCTTGTTCATCTGCTTTTGATTCTATGTCATTTATGTCTGAATCGTAAGAAACCAAACTCTCCGATTTAGCTTTATTAAAATCTGTTTTACAATGAGCTAATTCATGAAGTAAAGCAAAATATATATCTGCAATTCTTTGATGCTTACGAGTTAAATAAATAGCTGGAGTGTTTTTATGTACTTTAAAAGCTCCTCGTATCTTCGATCCTGGCATATCATCTTCGATTACTAAATATATCCCCATAGTATTAAAGTGTTTTATTAATTCTTCTTCATTAAACACTTCTTTTTTAGCTCTGTCTATTATATATTCTACTATTTTATTTATATTTTCTTTTTTATATTTGCTAACTTTTTGTTTAAGAGTCTCTTTATAACATTTCTCTAACCACAATAATAAAAGTTCTGGTTTATCATTTTTACTCTTATATAAGATATTTTCTTCTAGTTCGTATATCTTACTTGGTGATGATACCCTTAAGAATTTTAAAATGTCTTTTAGTATATCCAAATTATTAGACACATCTATAAAATCTATATAATTCTCTTTTATTAAATATTTATAATCAAATTTATTTAATATTTTTATAAGAGTAGTGTTTTCTTTTTTTAAATAGTCTTCTATTTTTAACTCAAGCCTATAGTTAGCCTCTACTCTATGAATATAATCTACCGAAATGCCTGTAACTAGTCCTATGTTATCAATTATTTGAAAAGATAAATCACTTTTACCAGACAATATATCAACCAAATGTTTAGGGGTTATATCTATTCTTTTAGCAAAATCTTTTTGAGTTATATTATAAAACTCTAAATAATCTATCAAATAGTCTTTAAATCTTATTTTTTCCATTTTTTCACTTCCTTTTTATTTATTAATTCTTTTAAAATCATTATAATGATCCATACTGATAAACTCTAGTTTAACAATATCGTTTTCTTTATCTATCGAACAAATCAATCTTATAAGGCCACTATATTTTGATAAATTAAAACTATAATATTCTTTAGAAAAGTATTTCAGTTTCTCAAAACCATATACTAATGAAATGTAACTACTCGATAATTCTTTATAAGAATTACTTAGTTTTATATAAAAGATTATCTTTTTAAAATTATCTTGTTCTTTGTAATATCTTTTTAATTTTTTTTCTTGATTCGCAAAATTACTTATATCCAACTTCAATTTCTTTCCCCACTCCGCCTCCTAACTAAGCATATCTTAACATCAATGTTAAGATATGTCAAAGATTATTGTACGGTAACTTTCTACATATCTTTTTTTGATTTAATTGTTTTTTAAAATTTCAATTATCTTTTTCTTACTAGCTATTCTTGCTGGTATTAATCCAGCCACTAGTGTAAGTAGTAATCCTAGCAAAAATATAAATAGTATTATTTTGCTGTTTATCGCAATAATATTATTTAATCCGATTTTTGAGTTTATAAAATTATTTATGACTTTACCAATAAGTTTACTTATCTCTAAAGTTAATACACCAGATATTATTCCGATAATAAGGTTTTCACTTAAGAATAATCTTTTTATATCTCTAGAGGTTGCACCTAAACTTTTAAGTATACCTATTTCATGAAGTCTTTCTAATACAGATATATATGTAATAATAGAAATCATTATAATGGACACTATAAGCGAGATTATACTAAAAGCTATTAACACATAGCTAATACCATTAACAAAGCCCTTAGTCATGTTTACAACAGTTAGAGAGTCATCTACTATATTATAGTTACTTAATTTATCTTTGATTAATAATTTACTTTTGTAATCTTTAGGAAAAATATAAATGTCATTTATTTCTTCAGTAAATACATCAGGATTATAAATTATTCCTGATGAATCACTGAAGTAATTATTATTGCTTGTTACTATAGCTGATATTATTAATTTTTTATTATTAATTATTATTTCTTTACCTAATACTTCTTCATATTTAATTTGTTCAATACTTAAGTATTTTGATATTATTTCATTGATAGATTTATTATTATCAAGGAGTAACATTACCTCATTATTATTAACAGGATACTCTCCCACTAATAATTCGAAGTAATTATTAGTGGGATTAGAATATAAATACTCATTTATACTAGTATATATTTCTTTATAGTAGGATACTCCATCAATTAAGTTTTTATCTATTTCTTCTATAATATTTATTAAATCGTTATCAATTTTATTAGTTACTAACATAGAAGAGTTATTAGATATATTTATCATCCCTTCTTTATATGTGTCTTTATTTTTACTAAAAGCATTATTTAAATCTAATCTTTCTTTACTAATAATTATTGGATAGTTATATAAAGATTTTTCTTCAAAAAGTTTTATCTCTTTATTAAATCCACTGGATATAGCTAAGACTAAAGTTAAACTAATTAATCCAATGCTAAAAGCTAGGGTTGTTAAGTATGTTCTGGATTTTTTATTACTTAAATTTTTTACAGACATTTTAATAGTATTAAATAATGATAGTTTAGTTTTCTTTAATGTAAAGTTATTATTCTTTATTACTTTATGGGGATTAGTATCTTCTATAATTTTCCCATCATTTATTCTAATGATTCGATCTGAATATTTTTTAGCTAATGTTTCATTATGTGTAACCATGATTACTAATTTATCTTTAGATATCTCTTTTAATATTTCCATAACTTTTATAGAGTTAACACTGTCAAGAGCGCCGGTTGGTTCATCAGCTAGTATTATCTTTACATTACCAATTAAACTTCTAGCAATAGCGACTCTTTGCTCTTCACCACCTGATAACTTATTAGTCTTTTGTTTTAGTAAATTATTAATTCCTAACTTATCTAATATAATATTTAGTTTCTTTAATCCACATTTATAACCCTTTAGATTTGAATTAATATTAAGATTATCTTTAACGTTTAAATACTTAATTAAGTTGTAATTCTGAAATATAAAATTTATATAATTAGACCTATAATAATCTTGTTTTTTCTTACTTAATTTAAAGATATTTAAATTACCTAAATAAAGTTCTCCACTATCTGGTTTTTCAATAGCACTTATTATATTTAATAAAGTACTCTTACCAGAACCAGATGGACCTAGAATACATACTAGTTCTTTTTCCCTAAAATTTATGTTTATATCTTTTAATACTTCTACTTCATTATATATTTTATTTATATTAATTAATTTAATCAAATAAAAACACCTCCTATAATTATTGTTATAAGAGGTGTTAGCGGTTCCTTTTAATTGAATCGAAATATAGTTTTAGTTAAGATAATAATCTATTATATTATAATCAAACGTATTCTTAATGTGAATTTATATTATCAGTTAATTAAAAATAAAATAATTGAGTTTCTTTTTATTTATGTACATTTATATTTGTTGAGAGTTATTTAATCCATTCTTTCAAAGAATTATACACTCTATTTGTCTCTTTATACATCTTATTTAACTCACTAATAAGTTCTTTTCCATTTATAAAAGTTATCAAATTATTTTCAGTATGAGTTATTATCACATTATTTAGATTAATATTATTATCTTTATCTATATTTATTGAATCATTTCCAAATTTAATTGAAAAACTATTATCTGCATTAGCATATACCGCAACATTATGACCTCCACTGTAGATAGCACCATTACCAGAAATAGCTAATTGTTGTCCGTCATTATACATTTGCAAATTTCCTTGTATAAAAGTTGTTCCTGTCGAACTATTAATTTTCTTTGCTGTTTTTATTTCTGATTTTGTCACATCTAAACTATTATGCTTTACACTATTATTTATTAACATTA
>CAYTQE010000014.1:0-14546 GCA_964439985.1 uncultured Muribaculaceae bacterium
GTTCAACAAAGTCTGATCCACTTATATAGTAAAATGGAACTTTTGCTTCTCCTGCTACAGCTTTAGCAAGTAGTGTTTTTCCTGTTCCTGGAGGGCCTACAAGTAAAACTCCTTTAGGTATTCTTGCTCCTAATTTTTGAAATTTCTTTGGACTTTTTAAGAAATCAATTAATTCAGATACTTCTTGTTTTTCTTCAATTAAGCCAGCAACATCAGTAAATTTAACTTTACCACCATCATCACTTAATTTAGCTTTACTTCGTCCGAAATCCATACTATTTTTATTACTTCCACTTATTTTTGAAAATAACCAGACTGTTCCACCTATTAATATAATATAAGGAACAATATTAATTAGAATTACTAAAGCTCCGTTATTTTCTGGATTAGTTTTAGTTATAACTTCTATTTGATCTTCATCTACATAGGTTAGAATTTTCTCTAATACTGATTCAGACATCGGAACATTTACTTTAAAACTTTCAGTTTCGTTATATTCTTTAAGTTGTCCAGAAATTAAATATACTCCTGCACTATTTTTAGGTGTTATCTCAATATTTTCAACTGTTTGTTTTGATAATTCTAATATGAATTCATCATAAGTAAACGTATTTACTTTATATTGCGATAAATTATAAAACATCAGTACTCCTATCATTATAACTAATAATAATATATAAGGGACTGTTTGTTTTTGATATTTTTTATTTTTCATTTGTATCCTTCTCCTTTTTTTCGTACTTTAATATTATATCATAGCTTTCTCTTTTTTGTTTATCAAATTTACTTTTCTTTAATCCAGGAATCCATAGTATTTTATCAGTAGAATCTGTAACAATAGGATAAATATCTCTTAATTTACTTGATATTTTATTGTCAATAAATATATCATTTACTTTTTTAGTACCATTTAAGTTTTTAACTTCTATTTTATCTCCATTTTTTCTAGTTCTGATAAAAATAGGCAATCTGATCTCTTTACTATCAAGTCTTATTATATAATTACTTTTATCTATTTCAGTTTGATCTATTTTTTTAATAACACCTAATTCTAAATCAACTTGATTTTTTAAATGATAATTATATGATTTATCTATATTAATATGGCTATCAAACTCTAAGATATTATAGAACTTATTAACTCTTACATTTTTAGGCAATTCAATATAAGTATTTCTTTTATCACTAGATATTAAATTTAGTATTAATTCAGTATGTTTATCTGAAATTATACTAATATTATCTTGATAAATATTAGAGAGAATTTTATGTAATAATCTTTTTTTAAATAGATTATCTAATAGATAAAATTCATTCAAATCTAAAGTATTATTATAATATAATTTTTGAAAAAGAGAATTTGTTTCTTTTTCAAAATAATGTTCATAACTATTGATTAATTCACTAAATTTTATAAACTTTTCGTGAACATTTTTGTTGTCTTTTTTTAAAATAGGTAAAACATGATGTCTTATTCTATTTCTAGAATATCTATCTTCATTATTAGTATGATCTATCGCATAAGTTATATTATGTTTTTTAGTATAATCTAAAATATTATCTTTAGTAACATAAATTAAAGGTCTGATAATTTGATAATTATTTGTTTTAGATATATTTGAAAAACCAGCATAACCTTTAAACGATGAACCTCTTGATAATCTCATAATTATAGTTTCAATTAAATCATCACCATGATGAGCTGTAAATAAATATTGACTATTATATTTTTTTAATATTTGTTCAAAGAAATCATATCTTATCTTTCTAGCATTACTTTCAAAGTTTCCTTTTGGATATTCAAGAATGCTCATTGCTTCATAAATTAAATTATTATTAAGACAAAATTCCTTTAAATCGATCTCTTCTTGATCTGATTCTATTCTAAGTTTATGATTAACATGCGCGACTACTATATTTAAATTTTCTTTCTGAAGTAAATCTAGTAATACCATAGAATCAGGTCCATAAGAGCATGCTAAAACAACATACCCATCTTTTATGTTTAAATTTTCAATTAGTTTAGTTACTTTTTCCATTTAATCACCGTCATCTTATATAGTATATAATATAAATTTAAAAGAATCATTAGAAATATATCTATTGTAGAAAAAAATCCCCTAAGAAGGAGATTTTAACGTTTACTAAATTGTGGTGCTCTACGAGCTTTTTTAAGTCCATATTTTTTACGTTCTTTTATTCTTGGGTCTCTAGTTATCATCCCAGCAGCTTTTAATATTTTACGGTATGAATCTTCTCTATTTTGATCTGAGTCTTGATCATATTTAAGTAAGCATCTAGTGATACCTAATCTAATAGCGCCTGCTTGACCTTTGAATCCACCGCCTAATACTGTAATATCAAAATCAAATGTTTTTTCATTTTTTGTTAGGACTATTGGTTGTTTTAAATCCATTACTAATGTTGCAAATGGCATATAGTCATTAACATCATGACCATTAACTTTTATATTTCCTTTACCAGGAACCATTTTCACTTTAGCAATTGAACGCTTTCTTCTGCCTGTAGCAGTTATTTCTTTTTTCATATTTCTTTCTCCCTATTAAAGTGTTATCGTAGTTGGTTTTTGAGCTTCATGTTTATGATCAGGTCCTGCATATACAAATAATTTTGTATATGTAGCTCTTCCTAAACGTCCTTTAGGAAGCATTCCTTTTACAGCTCTTTCTACCATTTCAACTGGATAACTTTCTATCATAGTTTCAGCATTACGTTCTCTTAAGCCACCTGGGTGTCCTGAGTGATCGTAATACATTTTGTTTTGTAATTTATTACCTGTTAATTTTACTTTTTCAGCATTAACGATAATAACAAAATCTCCACAGTCTATATGAGGTGTAAAAGTCGCTTTATGTTTTCCTCTTAGAATATGAGCAACTTTTGTTGCAAGTCTTCCTAAAGGTAAACCGTCAGCATCAATAACAAACCAATCACGTTTAACTGTTTCTTTTGTTTGCATAAATGTTTTCATAATTTTATCCTTTCATCGCTATTCTTTCTTTAATAACTTCCCACATTACAAAGAAAATCAGCAAATAAAATGTACCAGATTAAATTATATGAGAAAGAAGGATAAATGTCAACTAAATAATGCACATTAGGTTGAATTTGTCTATTTTTTACAAAGATTATTAAATCTTTGTTCTATTCTTTCTTTTCCTAGTAATTTCATAATTTCATATAGATCAGGAGTTGTAGTTTTAGTAGTTAATGCTATTCTTAAAATATTACTTACATCAGCTACGTTTCCTAAGTATTTTGAAGGATCCTCTTTATATAGACTCATTTCAGGAGCATATCCTAATTCTGATGATAATTCTTTAATTTTTCTAAACCAATTTTCTTTATCATCTTTAATATCATAGTATTTTGTTATATATAAGTTAATAATATCCTCATATTTTTCTGAATTATTTACTTGTGAAAAATCAACTTGTTGATAGTTATATAATTCATCATACATATAAAACATATTCATTTTTACATCAGACCAAGAAGCAAAATCTTTTCTTGGTTTTTTTTGTTCTCTTTCTATATTAAATATACCTTTAGAAAATTCTGGATATTTATTTAGTAAATCGTAAAATTCATTATCATAGGTTTTTGACCAATTTAATAAATTTTCATAAACTTCAGTTGCTGTTAATCTTGATATAAAGTTTTTAGATATATTTAATAACTTCTCTAAATCAAATAATGAGCCACTTGCTGACATTTTCTTAAAATCAAATTTAAAATGTTCTAAACCTAATGTAGGATTTTGCTCTAACCAACCTTCAAAGTTTGAATTAGCAGTTGTCATCAAATATAAATAAACTGCTTTAATTGGTATTCCTGTTTCATGATAATAACTTAGAGCTGCTTCTGGATCATGTCTTTTAGATAGTTTTCTTATTGAATCTTCATCTTTTTTATTAACAGGTGCCACATGACAGTAAAGTGGTAAATTAAAATTAAATACTTCAAATAACTGGGCATGAACTGGATATGAACTTAACCATTCATCTCCTCTTAATATATGGGTTGTTCTCATTAAGTAATCATCTACTAAATGAGCAAAGTGATATGTTGGAATACCATCAGATTTTAATAATACTATATCTAAATCATTTTCTGGAAACTCAATTTTCCCTTTTACTAAATCATGACAAATTACTTTTTTATTAAAGTCACCTGGTGATTTTAATCTAGTTACAAATTTATCACCATTATTTATTTTTGTTTTAATCTCTTCAATAGTTAGATTACGACTTCTAGCGTATTTTCCATAATAGCCTAGTCGCTCTTTATTGTGTTCTTGTTCTTTTTTTATCTCAGCTAGTTCTTCTTCTGATGCAAAACATGGATAAGCATATCCCTTTTCAACTAAATGTTTAGCAAATGCTTGATATATTGCTGCTCTTTCGCTTTGTAAATAAGGACCATATTTTCCAAGATCTTTTGTCTGGCTTATTCTTCCTTCATCTATTATAAAATCAAAATTTTTTAAATCATCTACTATTCCTTGAATACCGTTTTCAACACTTCTTTTATCATCAGTATCTTCTATTCTTAAATAGAACACTCCTTTAGTATCACTAGTTATTTTTCTGGCAATAAATGCTGTTCTTAAACTACCCATATGAACAAACCCCGTTGGAGATGGTGCAAATCTAGTTACAATTGCTCCTTCAGGTAAATCTCTTTTAGGATATAACTCTTCATAGTATTGTAAATCCTTATTAATATTTGGAAACATTAATTTAGCTAGTTTTTTATTATCCATATTAGTACCTTCTTTCTTTTTATTAATATAACATATCCTTAGAAGAAAAAAAACTAACTTTCTGTTAGTTTAACCAATTATCAATTTTTGCTTCTTGATATCTTTTTTCTACAACATCCCAATTAATGATTTCAAAAATTTTATTCATGTAATCGTCTTTTTTAGTAATATAGTCTAAATAATAAGCATGTTCCCATATATCTATTACTAATATAGGAATAAAATCCCATATAGATAAATTAGAGTGTTTTTCTACTTGGAGTATTATTAATCTATTAAGTGATTTATTATACCCAAGTATTCCCCAACCAGAACCTTCAATCTTAGTTGTACTTTTAATAAATTGTTCTTTAAATACTTCTAGACTACCAAAATCTTCTTCTATTTTTCTTTTTAAATTATTAGAAACATTATTTTTAATAGGAGTTAAATTTTCAAAAAACAGAGTATGAAGTATGGCACCACCACCTTGAAATGATAGTTCTTTTTCTAAAGCTTTAATATTATCATAGTTCCCAGATAATCTTGCATTTTCTATATCTTTTAAAACTTTATTAAAATTATTAACATAACCTTCATATAAAACATTATAATGATTATCTAAATTAGTTTTACTTAAATACCCTTCTAAATCCTCAAATTTATATGGTAATTTTATTTTTTTGTACATATTATCTTCCTCCTACTTAATAGTATATATGTTTTTTGAAAAAATAACAAAATAAAATAAGTGAAAATCCACTTATTTTATTTCAATAGTCTTCTTTGTAAATGATTCATCTTTTTTAGGAACAGTTATAAATAATGTCCCATTATCAAATTTTGCATCTACCTTTTCTTCGTCTGCATCTCCTAGATTAAATGATCTAGAAAATTCTCCATAACTTCTTTCTCTTCTTATATAATTCTTGTTTTCTTCATTTTCTTCGTTTGATTTTTCAGCTTTAACAGTTAAGTAACCATCTTTTATTTCTATATTAATGTTTTCTTTGTTAAAACCAGGAATATCCATTTCAATGTAAAATACATCATCTTTTTCATAAATGTCACATCTCATTTCATTTCTTCCTTTCGAAGTTAAGAAAAAGCTATCGAAATCATCATCAAAGAAAAAACTTTTTGGGATTAAATTCATTTCATCCACTTCCTTTCCAATATAATTATATACCATCTTTTAGCACTTGTCAACAGCAAGTGCTAAAAGATGGTTATTTATGTTATATGCTAAAAAAACCTAGTTATACTAGGTTATATATGAAAATTAATTAAATCATCTATATCATTATTAAATATAAATAATAATAAATCTTTATCAAGTACAGTTAAATCTTTTTTTAAATCATCTATATCTTTTAAACATAGATCGGGTCGATGTTTTAAAATATTAAATAAATTATTTACTCCAAACTCTTTTAAATATTTTAAAACTTCTATTACATTATTTTGCATAACTTCTAGATTAAGTAATGTTTCGTTGTGTAGAGAATGTTTTAAATCTTCTATTTCTTGATTTGTTAAATTAAGCACCTTTAAGTAGTCGATCATGATTATCATCTCCCCCTATTTTATTAACAGCACTTTTTATATAATCTAATTCATGTTGTTCTAAAACCGAATTATATATGATTGCTTGTAATAATGCTTCTTTGGGTTTTATATTTAAATCAGTTAAAATTTTAAATATTTTAAATACTTTGGGACGAGAAATAATTTGAGTATCAAATACAAACTCTGTCCTTCTTTTTAGTAAACCAATAGGTGCATCAGTGTATATAGCTGCTCGATATCCTTCATCTAATATTTCAGTAACTGGATACATAGATTTAATTTTTTCAATCTCAGTATCACTCATTATTAACACATTTTCCGAAATTTCTTTATTATATAATTCATTATCTTTATTAAGGTTTGACCATACTTCATATTTATTTTTAAAAGAGTAATAAATTCTTTTTATAATTAAAGCTTTGAGTTGAGAACCAGCACTTAAATAATCTTTATGAATATGTTCATTTAATCCAACTTCAATAAACTGATCTATTTTTTCATCTAAATTATTATTAAATAATATTGAAAAAGCAGAAGATTCTTCCGAGAAAAAGGCATCAATATCAAAACCATACATTTCTAATATATTTAAATTAATCTCAATTATATTATATTTATCTTTATTTTTAGGATTAAATAATATTGGTAGTCTTTCAATAATTAATTCTATATCAGCGCCTTTTTTTTCTAATTTATGAATTAATTTTTCTATTTTCTTAGGATTTGTAGATAAAAGCATTATATTATCTCTAACTATTCTTTTAAAAGAAGTATTATATTTTTTAAATATTTGAACATTTTCTTTAAAGTTAATAAATCCATTTTTAGAAAATATTATTGTTCCAGTATTTAATATTTTATTAAATTCAGGACTAGGAATTTCTATTTTAAATGTATTTATTATTTCTAAAGCTTCTTTAATAATATTTATATTAGAATTTATTAATACATACATTAATCCATAGATGTTATTTTCTTTAAAACTGTTAAACATTAAAGTAGCTTCTTCTTTTAAATATTTAGCTAGTTCTTCTAATTCAATTAAATCCTTTTTAGCTATAAATTTTAATTTTATATTTATATCTAACTCATCGTAATTATATCCTAGATATGAGATAATTTCTTTTATCTTTTGAGTTCTTTCAGCTTCTTCTAAATTTGTATTCGTTTTTTTATTATTATTCATTACAACTGAATCAAAAATATCATTATTATTTGTTATATTAACATTATATTTATTGGATAATATTTCTTTAGATTTTTCATTGTCCATCATTTCTTGCATTTTACGAGAATTAAATTCGTTTAAAAATGTGTATATTTTATCGAGATTATTTTCAGCTTCTTTGGGCGTTTCGGCTCTAACTATTTTTTCAACAATATCATAATCTTCAGCAGTAAAGATTTTTTCTGTTTGTAAAATAGTTAGGATCTTTCGGTATTCATCTATTTGCTTTTCACTTCGGTCTTTTATATGAGTTGTTAAATATTCATTTTTATCGATAACTATCTTTATTAATTCTTTTAACTCTTTTAATTTTAATAACTGAAGTTCACTTAATGGAATCTTAGTTTCTTTATCTTTATTTAATTTTGCTATACCACGAATATATTTAATTGCCGCTGAAAACTTTTTTTGTTCTTCAATTGGTTCAATATATTCAGTTATATTTTTCAGCATACCATCAGTTAGAAGTAAAATATCTTCCAAAGGATTATTATAATTAGACAAAAAGGCATTTAACTCAGTATTGTCAAACGCTAACTGCTGAATATCAGAACCTGATTGTTCTGCTCTAAGTGCATCATTTATAATTTGAGATAATAATTCTTTACCTTTTAGCATCTTAATCCTCCTTTGTTATTTTTTTAAATTTACTTCCTTTTCACTATTATTATTTAATCTATTTTTAATAATTTTATAAGTTTCAATATATTCAGTTAAATTCAGTATTTCTTCCTGAGAAGCTTGTTTATATAATTCTGGTTCTTCTTGATAATTCTTTATTATATTATTTAACATATCTGTACTTTTTTTAATACTATCTATTATAATTGCTAAAGTTATTTCATTATCATCTGGATTATCTGATAATGCATATTGATAATAATTATCTAAGTTTTTATCAATTATTTCATCTAATATATTTTGTTCAATATCTAAAATAGATTTAGAATCATTTAATAGGTTTTCAGCTTCGATATAGATAGAATCTGATTCATTTAATTGCTCTTCATCTTTTCTTACTTTTGGTTCTTGTTTTCTAGATATAACTAATAATTTTTCTAAATTATTAATAATGTTATTTTTTTCATTTGATTCTAATTCTTCATTATATTTATCTAATTCTTTTTTTAATAAGATACATACTACTGCATTTTGAATGTTTTTATAGTTAATTTTTTTAGATAAAATTTTAATTTTGTTTATTTGAATTAGAACTTCTTCTATATTTAGTTCTATATTATTTTCTAAACATATTTCATTTATATAATTAATATCATTTTGATAGATTGAGACTTTTTTATCATAAACTACTTGATATTTCTCGATAGGTGATTTTTCTTTTGATGATTTACTAAAAACCAAATTATAATTTGTTTGACCTATGATTTTTTTAATTTCAACTTTAGTAGTTATATCAAAACCACTTTTATTAAGTAAATCATGAAATTCATCAATTGCAAAAATTGGCTCAGTTAATTTGCCACCTTTAAATAAATCAGAAAACTTTCTTAATGAAGATATTGAGTTTTCTAATATTTTTATATTTTCTGATTGATCTATTTTAAAAGTTATTATATGTTTAGATATAATTTCTGAAGTTTCTTTTAACCACTTTACAGCATCATTATATTGAGTTGCTTCTGGTATTTCATCTAAATCTCCAACTATACTATTATGTAATTCTGTTATTTTTAAACAGTTATCAAATTTTTCAGTTAATTTTGCTATATTAGACTCGCCCATTATTTCCATAATTCTACTAAAATCTGCTAAGGATAATTTAAGTAGATCATTATAAACAACTTTTTCTTTAGGTATATTATATTTGAAAAATATATTTTCTATTTCTAAAACTTGGTTGCGTTGATTTTTTATTCTATCAATTTGAGTTGATATTATATTGATTCGTTCATTTAAAGAGTCTAGTAAGTCAGATATTGCTTTAATAATATCACCTCTCTACTATAGATAATACTAACATAAATATAGTAATTATTCAAACAAAATGGCTTATGTTATAATAAAAAATAGGAGAGTATTATAAAGTTATGAAAAAGAAGTTTTTGTTTTTATTTATTGGATTATTATTTTTATTTAAAAATAATGTTTATGCAGATGAAAAGTTTGTTATATATTTAAAGAAATGTATAGATGGTGATACTACTACTTTTATTCTAAATGAAGAAGAAATAAAGGTTAGATATTTAGCTATTGATACACCAGAGACTGTCCATCCTACCAAAGATAAAACCAAGTTAGGTAAAACATCTAGTGAGTATACATGTGAAAGATTAACTCAGGCTAAAGAAATTTTATTAGAATATGATCCAAATAGTTCTAAAAAAGATAAGTATCAAAGAGTTTTAGGCTGGATTTGGGTTGATAATATTTTATTACAAAAAGAATTAGTAGAACTAGGATATGCTGAAGTAAAATATATTTATGGAGATTATTTATATACTGAAGAGCTCTATATCGCTCAAGAAGAAGCACAAATTAACAACAAAGGAATTTGGAAAGAAAAAAAATTTTATTATGTAACTTTTATAGAAGATAATAAAGAAAATAAAGTTTTGGTACTTGAAAATAATAAAATAGAGCCCTATATATCTACTAAAGAAGGTTATAGATTTAAAGGTTGGTTTTTAAATAATAAACAATTTGATTTTGAAACCATCATTAATCAAGATATAGTTTTAGAAGCAGTATATGAAAAAGATTCTTTTTTAATAAAGGTGCTTATTATTTTATTATTACTTTTAGCTATTTATACTAAAAATAAACCTTTAAAGAAGCTAGCTAAAAAGAAATTGAAGAAAATAACTTAATGTGTTATAATTTTTTTAAGAATAGAAGGAGTGTTCAATTATGAATGAAAATGATAATATAGAACTACCAAAAAGAATAGATGAATTGCCAAATAATCCTAATATACAACCTACTACAAATGAAACTGTAGTTAATGACAATGTTCCTATAGATAAAATAGAAACTAATCTTTTTCCATCTAATGAAATAAAGGATAATATGCCTCCAAGTGCAGCTGAACTAGTAGATATAGTTCCTCAAAACTTATCGCCTGAACAAAATATTCCTGAAGTAAATCAAAATGTTAATATTTTTGACAATAATCCAGAGCCAAATATACCAGATATTTTAGAACCAGTGATGCCTACTTCTTCACAAGCGGAAATGCCTATAAATAAAGACAGTCAAGATACCGAAATCTTAACTATGGTAACACCAGAATTACCTGCTACACCAGAAGAAATAGAAAAACCAGAGACACCAATTACACCAGAAGAAGTTCAAGAACCTGTTGTACCCCCAACTAATAATATTCCACCTACACCTGCTGAACCTTTAAATAAAAAAGTTTTAGTTGAAGATCCAGTTGCAAAAGATAAAGGTAACGCTCTAGTTGGATTCTTTGCACTATTATTAATTTTAGCTATTATATTGCTCGCATTTTATTATTTCATTAAATTAGATTATATTAAAATACCTGATGAACTTAGAAACAAAATACCGTTTTTAACTACCACTACAACTGCTCCTGTAAATAATCAAGAAGAAAATGAAGATGAAAATAATCTTCCTGAAATAACTATTGTTGGAATGTATTCTGAGGAAACATATTCTGTTTGTCCAGATATAGGAAGTAAATTAATTTTGGAAGAAAATTTAACTTTTATTTATAGTAAATTAGATTTTGATGAAGTAAATGATGTTTGTAATGTTGCAGAAATTATAGGTACATATACAGAAAACGAAAGTTCAATACAACTAGTACCTACTGAAAACCCAGAACAAATACTTGTTGCAGAATATATTACAACAGATAATTTGATAGAAATTATCATAGAAGATAATTCTTCATCATCTATTCATTTATATAAAATTAATGAAGATAACTAAAAAAGACAATTATTCATGTCTTTTTTTTTCTAACATTAATTTTAATTGTTTAATATAATCACTTCTCATAATAGGCAAAAGATTTTCTAAAACCCGATAATTAGCTCCTGGTCTATCTGATTCAATCAACAGATTATTTCCATCTAATAAATATTTGCAACATCTTAATGCTGCTTCATAATCAAAATCATCATTATCAAGTACTTTAGAATATGATACTACTGTATAATTTATCAAAGATTTTATTTGTGATGAATAAAAATCTGCATATTTTATAAATTCTTCCTTAGTAATTAATTGGCGATTTAATAATCTTTGCATGGATATTAACCTATTAAAAATGCCTTCATCAAGTATTATTATATCTTGATTACAAGATACTTCACTTAATAATCCCGAAGATATTTCTGCTGCTATTAATAAATTTCTTTCTTCTAAATTAAGACCTTTTTTATTTTTGATAAATTCTTTTTCATATTTATTATTATAATTATTTAAATTTAATACTTTTATTTTATAACCAGAATCTTTAAAAAAGTCTAAACATATATCAACAAATGAATTATTTATTTTTTCTTTGGTAGATGCAAACTCAATAATAAAAGGTTTAGGACTATTTAAAAGATTTTTTAAATCAATTAATTCTTTTTTTTCTGCTTGTAATTTTTTTGTCTCATATTGATTATAATCATATTTTGTGAAAAACATATCATGATTATAATCTATTTCTTCTTGATAAAATAAAGATCTAATATTTATATATAATCTATTTAATAAAGGTAATAATTCTGTATCTACTGCATCATGCCCTAAACTCTCTAACATATTTTCATGATACCAGATATGATTTTCTATATCAGCATTAAATTTAGAAGCATCTAAATAACCTTTTTTATCAGCAACTATTTTTCTTTCTTCAATATTAGCGATTTGATCTGCTAAGATTACTGCTTTATTTCTAATTGGTAAGTCTTTAGATATTTTGATTTTATTTTTGCGTCTTTCTTTCCAATCATCATATTCTGGTGGATAGGTTGCAGTTAATACTAGACTAGATATGTCACCGCCAAAAAGAACACTAATATCATCTACCGTGAAATCAGTATTTTCTACTACATCATGAAGATAACCAGCAGCAACTACATTATCATCAAAACCATAATATTTTAAAATATCTCCAACTATCATTGGGTGTAAAATATATGGGCGATCTTCTTTTCTAAATTGACCTTCATGAGCTTTAATCGCAAAATTTAACGCCTTTTCACTAATTTTCACTTTTTTCTCCTTATTATCATCGCTAAAGTAAAAATATTATACCTTTTATAAAATAAAAGTAAAGTAGTTAATATGAAAAGTAATAATAATTTGAAAAATATTTATAATAAATATATAACATGCTATAATTTTGTTATATGAAATGGAGATATTATGGAAAATATTACTTTCCTAGATGAAGAAAACAATTTAGATTCAGTTACAAAATTAAACACTATGCCCTTTTTTGTAAAACAATATAATAATTATTTAACAAATTTTCCAAATTCTAATTTAATTTTTATTGATTTTGCAAAATTAAAAAGAATAAATGATGAATTTACTCACAAAGGTGGAAATGATTGTTTATCTTCTTTTGGAACTATTATAAAAACTGTTTTTTCTGATAGCTTAACTGTTAGAAAACATGGTGATGAATTTCTAATTTTAACTAAACATTCATTTGATGAAATATGCAAAAAGTTTGATAAAACTAAAGAATATATTCAACATCATTTTGATTTGAGTTTAATTCCAGTCTTATACGATTTTAATGCTGGTGTTGTGCAAGCTGAACATGGAATAGATCCCACTATTGAAAAAGCAGATATAATGATGTATGAAGCTAAAAAAAGAGGTCTTACATATCTAAACTATAATCAAGAAATGTATGAAAAAGTAAAAAAAGATCAACAATTTATAAAAGAAACTAGTCAAGCAATAGATAATAACAATCTTACTTTAGCTAGAAGAACTCTATACAAAGCCGATAAAACTGCAACAAATATATATGATATTCATACAAGAAATGTTAATAGAGAAAGTCTATTTACTGAAAATAGATTAAAATTATTAGAAGAATCAAGTGAATTAAAAAAACTAGATTATTTGAATCTAAAACAAATAATTCTATCTTCAAACATTCCTTATGGTAACAAAATTTTAATAAATATTCATGCTAATTCTTTATTTAATGCTAGAACCCCTTTTCCAAGATTTATAAACGCTTTATTTAGTACAATGACAGGAGATCCTAAGAATTATATAATATGCATAAATGTCAGTAATTTTAGTAATAATACTGAAGAATTAATAATATATTTAAACTTATTAAAAGAAATGAATTTTGAAATAGCTTTAAGCAGTTTAGATTTACATAATAATAATCCTCTAATAAATATATGGCCTAAAATTGATGCTAAATTTATTAAGATAAATTCAAGTTTATGGAAAAATGCTCAACAAAATAATAAATATAATAGCTTATTAAAATATTTTGTTCCCGCTTTCTTAGAAAATGGTACAATACCGATATTTATGAAAGTTGAGAATGAACAAGATTTAGAGTTTATTAAAAATATTTCTTCAAATAGTTTAATTGAAGGAAATATTGTTGATACTGAAGAAGAAATAAATTTTAAAAAAACATTATAATTGTAAAACAACATCTGATTTGCTATAATAATTTTCCAAGGAGGGAATTATGTTTCTAGATGATATATTTATATTTAAAATGACACCTAATAATTTTAAAAATTTTATTGAATTTGGTTATACAGTAGAATCAGAGTTGATTGAAGGAACTTTTCATGGTCGTATTCACCGTTTTTGTGTATTTTGTGATGCTGATAATGGAAATGTGTTTTATCAAACTATAAAAGACCATGACTTTAAAAATAATTTAAAAGATTTTAAAAACTTTTATAAAAAAATTCATAAGGAAGAAAGATATAAATATTATAACGCATTAGAAAACGGAGAACCTAAAATAAATATCGAACAAGTAAGAGAAATCCGTTATGGTTTGTA
>CAYTQE010000015.1:0-14512 GCA_964439985.1 uncultured Muribaculaceae bacterium
TTTACTACAAAGGATTTAACGACATTTTTTGCTTTTTTAAGTGTCAAACTCGGGTACCCGGGGGGTCGGGAGTTCAAATCTCTCCGCCGCTACCAATTTATAAATAACTTGTTATACAAGTTTTTTTATTATCATAAATGTAAATATCATGAATAAGCCAATAATTATAAGATAATTCGTGTTATAATTATTATATTAATTGAGGTGTAATTATGAAGTGTGAAAAGTGTAATAAGGATATACCTGAAACTTTAAATTATTGTCCATCATGTAAAATAAAAGAAGAATCCCAAAATATAAATCAATCTTTTAAATCTAATATAGATCCTGAAAAAAAAGATAATTAAATAATTGAACCCGAAATTGAATCATCTGATAATATTATTGAAGAAAATAATCCTAAAAAAAAGAAGAAATCTTTAGTTGTTCGTTTTAATATATTTTTGTTCTATTTAGTTCTGATTCTTATCCTATGGGATTTTATTTATATAGGTATTATAAAAGGAGGGTCATGCTCATTTGGTGATGGTTGCTTTCCTATTTCAATTATATTTTTAATGTTTTTGATTCCTAATTATATTGTAATAAATTTATTTATTGCTTTAATTGGTTTATTAACGAAAAAAGATTAATTTTAAAAAAAAGGATAATATTAAATGAAAATATTTTACACTTCTATTTTGCTAGATTATTGTAAAAACATATATTATCATTTATAATTATATTGGTGATAAAATAATGAAAATAATTAAATATGAAGATGCCGAACATTTTGATAATAGTGATAAATGTAAGGTTATAGAGTATCCTTTAAATGATCCAGATATAAATTGTGGGGTTGCTATAATTTCAGGAAGATATCCAGAAACTGGGTATTGTGTAAACGAAGTATGTAAGGAACTTATTTATGTAGTTAAAGGCAGTGGTACCCTATATAAAAAAGATGGTAAGCCCATTCAGTTTAAAGAAAAGGATACAATCTTGATTGATAAAGGTGAAATATATTATTGGGATGCTTGTTGTGAAGTAGTAATGCCATGTACTCCTGCTTGGTTTCCTGAACAATATAAACAAATTAAATAAATCTTAAAAAATAGCCAGAGTCTATTATCTATTTACTAAGGCTTTTTTTATTGACATTAACTGATAATCATTTATAATAACAACCTATAGGGAGTGAAAAGAATGAAAATTTCTTGTAAATTAAAAAATGATATCGTTGATATTGATATACCAGATGAAAGTATAAATTTTATAAATGGATATTCAGTTATAGAATGTCCAGATCCTGATAATAGTGAATTTATATTAAAAGGTATAATTAATGAAAATTATGAGGTAGTTGTAGATTTAGAAAGATATTATGATGGAATATTGTTTTTAGATGATAATACAGCATTTGTTCAAATAAAATGCCGAGAATTACTTAATGTAAGTGCCTTTTCAGGACCTCAGTATAGTCACTGGACAGAAACAAAACATATTGACCTCACAAAAGAAGATCCTATGCGAAATGGTGTTTTAATGATATTGGGTGCAAAGTATTTACCTTTATCAAATGGTAATATTTTAATTCATGATCATCAAATAAAGAACTCAATAGGTGTAACTAAAAAACATTTAAGTGTAATATATAATCCTAAAACTAGAGAAATTGTCTCTCCACTAGCTAAGGTTGAAGATGACGGGTATACCGTTTTGCATCCTGCTATCACTCATATAGGCGAATTTGTTACTGATGAAAATGGAGTAGATTATGCTATTGCTCAAATTCATTTTACTGCTAAGAGTGGAAATCATAATAATACTTTGGATTATCATTTATTAGGTAAAATGGATATGGAAGGTAATTTCATATCAAATCTATACAATACTGCAACAAGAGGCGTAATTAAACTTGATAAAGAAGGTTTTAATTTTGAAGATGAAATTAATCGATCTAAGAGTTATGTCAAAAGTTTAAATTTTTTAAGTAAAGCAAATAAATTACCAATTATAAAAAAGTAGTATTAAATTATTTTGAGTTAGAATTTGCCTGGTAATATATAATATGATATAATCATTTCACTTAAAACGAGGGGGGAAAATCGTATGATAAGTAAATTTCATCCAATGAATACGCGAAAAGTAAAATATGAAGATAAGAAAACATTAATTTATAATAAGGATCTTGAATACTTACTGGATAATGATCCTGAAAAAATTAAACTAGATAAAGGAATAACTAGAAGAAGAATAATAAACCCGGTATATAAAAAATTAGTTCCTCTTTTTGCTGATAATAAAATCAGAGTTGAAAGAAGGGCAGAAATACCAAAAGATAGACCAATTATATTTGTTCCTACCCATGGTTTTAGAGATGATATTCCAGCAGTTATTAATACAATAGATAGGCATGCTTATTTAGTATATGCAAGTCTTCCTCATTTCTTTTATTCTCTTGAAGCTAGAGGGATACATCTTAATGGTTGTTTACTTATAGATAGAAATGATAAAGATAGTAAACAATCTTTAATTCCTAAAGTTATAAAAGCATTTAATTTAGGTCTTGATGTAATTTTGTATGCTGAGGGTGTTTGGAATAAAACTCCGAACCTTTTAGTACAAGACTTATATCCTGGTTTTTATTATATTGCTCAGGAAACTAATGCATTAATCGTACCAATGGCTTTATATGAAGCAAATGGTGTTTGTCATGTTATTATTGATGAACCTATGGATGTAACTGATTTATCACTTAAAGAAAGTAAAATTATACTTCGTGATAGAATGTCTACTTCAGTTGATGAGTTAATGCAAAAATATGCACCAAGAGTTAAAAGATCTGACTTAGGTTCTTTTGAAGAAGAATATGAAGCATATTTAACTAATAAGATAAAAGGTGCTAAAGGGTTATATGACAAGAAAATAGAAAATTCTTCTCAGTTTATAGATAAAAGTATAGTTAGTGCTGAAGAAGTATTTAAACCAATTGAGAGTGTTCAAGTTAATCAAGATAATGCTAAAGCATTATGTTATCGAAAAAGATAAAATTATATCTTTTTTTTTCTATAAAAATTTAATATTCACAAGTAAAGTATAACATGCTATAATTTAAAATAGGTGATAGTGTGACGGAATTACATTTACCTGTTTTAGCAGTATTTTTCTCATTTTTATTATATGTAGTCTTTTTTTCTAAAAAAAGAGTTAATTTGCTTGAAAATAAAATATATGCAGTTATGGTTGTTGGGGTACTTTTAGATAGTGTAATCGTTACTTTTGAACGTCTCTTAGTCCTTAACAAAGATATAAATGAAATTAGTGATTATATTTATACAATATTAAGTATATCTAATAAGATTGATTTTATTATTTTAATTATAATTGTTACTTGTTTATTTTTATATACAGTTTTAATTTCTTGGAAAAAGTCTCTTAAATATATTAAGAAATTATATATATTAGTATCTATTTTTAACATTATTGCAATTATCTTTATATTAATATTAGATATTACTTTAATAAGTAATAATGGTAGTATTAGTATTGGTGGAAGTGCTATCATTCCAGCGTTTGTATGTGTTGGTCTATATTTATCTTTATCGATATTAATTACTTTAATTAATATAAAAAATATAACTAAAAAACACATTCCGATTATATCAATAATATTTATCTTTATATTTTTAATGTTTTTATTTCAAATAAATCCTTATTTAATAGTAATATCAATTACTTTAACATTTGTTAATTATTTAATGTATTTTACGATTGAAAATCCTGATTTAAAGTTATTGGCCGAAATGAATATAGCTAAAGAAAATGCCGAAATGGCTAATCGAGCAAAGTCAGATTTTTTAAGTAGTATGAGTCATGAAATCAGAACTCCTCTTAATGCCATAGCAGGATTATCTGAAGATATGCAAAGTAAGGATAATTGTCCTGATAATATGAAAGAAGATTTAAGTGATGTTGTCTCAGCTTCTAGAACTTTACTAGAAATAGTTGGTAATATTATGGATATTAATAAAATTGAAAGTGATAAACTGGAACTTGTTGAAATACCATATAATTTTAAAGAAGAAGTAACGACTTTAGCAAGAGTTAATAAGATTAAAATTAATGATAAACCTATAGAGTTAGTTATTAATATTGCTGAAGATATTCCTTATGAATTAATTGGAGACCGGGCTCGCATTAAACAAGTTGTTAATAATTTATTAAGTAATGCGATAAAGTATACAGAAAAAGGTAAAATAGAATTAAGTGCGAGTTGTATTAATCAAGGTCATATATCTACTCTAATAATAAGTGTTAAAGATACAGGGCGAGGGATTAAACCTGATGATATTAATAAACTATTTACTAAGTTTGAGAGATTAGATATTGAGAAAAACACTACTACTGAAGGAACTGGTTTAGGTTTAGCAATCACAAAAAAACTAGTTGTATTTATGGGCGGTAAAATCAATGTTGAAAGTCAATATGGAAAAGGGTCAATATTTATAGCCCAAATCCCACAAAGAATAGGATTATATAATAAACCACTTACAGATACTCAATTAATAAATACCTTAGATATAGCTTCAAAAGCATCAAAAGACTATAGTTCTCTGAAGATCTTAATAGTTGAAGATAATAAATTAAATATTAAAGTAGCTAGAAGAGCGTTAGAACAATTTAATTTTGCAGTCGTTGATAAATGTTATAATGGTCAAGAATGTTTGGATATAATAAATAATGGTCAATCATATGATTTAATACTAATGGATATAATGATGCCAGTTATGAGTGGTGAAACTTGTATTAAAGAACTTAAAAAAATTGAAGGTTTTAAGACTCCTGTTATAGCAATAACAGCTGATGCAGTTATTGGTGCTGAAGAAAAATATAAAGAGCAAGGCTTTGTTGATTATATTGCTAAACCTTTTAGTAAGGATCAAATTAAAGTAAAATTAGAGGCTATATTTAAAACTGTGTCAAAACAAGATAAAAAATCAGATAAATGGGAAAACATTCCTATAATTGAAATTACTAATGATTCAAATGAAAATAAAACTAATTAGTTTTATTTCCTGGAAATACTTCCTCAACTAAGTCAGTTAATGTTTCTTTTGGAACTTGACTGACTTTTATTTGTTCAATCGCTTTTTTAAATAATCTAATATGTATTTCCTCATCCAAAATAATTCTTTTTAAAAGATTTATAATATAAGGGTCATTAATTAATTCAATATTTTTTTCATAATTTTCAATAGCATCATATTCAGATTGTAGATCAGCCTCTAATTGATCAAGAACTTGTTCTCCATAATAAATATAATCTCCGTTCCAATAATCATTTTGAGCAAAAAAAGTAGGCTTTTCTCCTAAAAGATTAATTATTTTTGCTAAAACATCTAAATGCTGCATTTCAACTAAAGAAACATTAAAGAGCATATTAGCGATTTCAGGATATTCTTTTTTCAGCTGGATGTTGTGATAAAAATATTGATTAGACGCTGTCATTTCACTAACAAAAGAAGCATAATCAACTCTAAGTAAATCAGCATAATATTTATTTTCTTCAGTGACTTTTATTTCGGGATAAGGCATATCACTATGATATACATCTAAATTTTGGTTTTCTTCCATATACACTCCATAATTAATAATATTATAATAGCTGAAAATAATACCTAAAAATAGAGTTCTAGATAAAAAAAATAGACATATATAAAAATATAAAACCAATTTAATCAAATTTCGCACAAAAAGTTAGCAAAAAGTAAAAATAAGTGGTATAATTGTCTAGTACTTCCAAATTGCGTAATTATTTATTGAATGAAGGGGTATAATTGTAAAGGAGGAAGAACATGAATCAAGGAACAGTAAAATTTTTTAACACAGTAAAAGGTTTTGGATTTATTAAAAATGACGAAACTGGCGACGAAATTTTTGTCCATATAACTGGATTAAACGATGGCATTAAAGAACTTAATGAAGGACAAAAAGTTAGCTACGAAGTTGAAAAAGATCAAAAAAGTAATAAAGATAAAGCTGTAAATGTAACAGTATTATAATAAACTAGGTAAAACCTAGTTTTTATATTTTAAAAATAGTATAATATAAATGGTGATGAATTATAAATATAGAAATAATCGGTAATGGAAATATTACTAGTAATAACTTTTATTCTTCTTTTTTAATAAACAATCATATTTTAATTGATACTCCTCCTGGAGTTTCAAAAGAATTAAAAAAATTAGATAAAGAATTAAATGATATTGATATAATAATTATAACTCATTTGCATGGTGATCATTTTTTTGATCTACCATTTATAATTCTAAGTGAATATATTAATAAAAGAACTAAGAAATTAATAATTATTGGACCAAAAGATTTGAAAAAAGAATTGAATAAATTAATGAAATTAGCTTTTAAAAATAATTTAAATAAATATATAACTGATTTAGATATTATATTTATGGATGCTTTAACTGTTCAAGATAATGAAATATCTAATGAATTATATTTAAGTTCGATAAAACTTGTTCATGGAAATTTAAAAAATTGTTATGGTTATTTGCTTAAAAAGAATGATAAAACTTTAGCAATAACTGGAGATACTGAAATATGTCCTGGTCTTACATATATGCTTAAAAAAGCAAGTTATTGTCTAATAGATGTTAATAATATAGGTGATCATATAACTACGGATAATTTAAAACAATTAATAAAAGAATATAACATAACCTTTATACCAGTTCATTTTCCAGATGAAATAGAAAAAGAATTATCTACTCTTAATCAAGTTAAAGTTATAAAACCTGGAGAACAATTCTATCTTTGAATTGTTTTTTTATTTTTTGTATGATAAAATTATTTAAGAATAGGAAGGTATTATTATATGAAATATATAAAATATTTAATTTTTTTATTAATATTATTATTTCCCATAAATGCTAAAGCTAATATTAGTTTAGATTGTCCTAGTTCGGGGTTACCTAATACAAGAATTTATTGTCATATAAAATCTAGTGCAAAAGTTAGTAGCTTTGAGGGAAGATTATTTTTAGATCCTAAAGTTGCTTATTTTGGGATTACTGAAGGTACTGATTTTACTAATGAAACCAGTTATTTTAATCTAATTTTTACAGCTAAGGATTCATCAGTTGGTGGAACTGCAATTGCTGCATTTCAAATTCATATTCCTCAACAATTAAAAGCAGGTGATGCTTTTGATGTTAGTTTAACTGGTATTAAATATAAATATATTAATAATAATGATTTAAGGTTACAAAATAATTTAAATAGTAATATAAAAATAGTTGCTGCGACAACTATTCCAAAAACAACATCACCAAGTACTTCTAAAACATTTAATGTTGTTTTAGATAGTAATAATGGCTCTAATGATAAAAGAACATTAAGTTGTAGTACAACCGGAAGTAATTGTAATATTGATTTATCAACTATCGTAAAACCTATTAAAACAGCTAGTGAGTTTACTGGATGGGGGAATACTCCAAGTTGTACAACAGGTAGTCTTAGTTCTTATCGCGCTGATAGTAATACTACATTATATGCGTGCTGGAAAACTAATCAAACAACTCCGCCAATAGAAAATAATGATAATCTATATTTAAAAACATTAAATATAGATGGTCAAGTTATAGAGTTTAGTAAATTTAAATTTGATTATGATTTAACCGTTTTATACGAAATAGATAGTTTAGATATTCAAGCTGAAGCAGATGAAGATGTTGAAGTTGAAGTAAGTGGAGCTGATGAATTAGTAGTAGGAGATAATACTATAACTATTAAATTAACAGCAAATGATGATAAAACAAGTAACTATATTATTAATGTTAAAAGATTAAATGAAGGCGAAGTTATTAAAGAGTTATCAGGAGATGCTAGTTTAAAAAGTATTTCTTTAGGGAAATATGAAATAGAGTTTTCACCAACTGTAGTAAATTATACAGTATATATTGATTCTAAAACAACTTCTATACCAGTAGTTGCTCAAGCAAATGAAGAAAATGCTAGTGTTTTAGTGGAAGGCAATACTAACTTAAAATCAGGTAGTTTAATTAAAATAATAGTTACAGCTGAAGATGGCACTACTAATACCTATAATATTGATATTTTAGTTAAAGAAAGTATAATTGAGCAGTACAAATTATATATTATTGCTGGTTTAGGTTTAATTTTATTACTTATAATTTTAATATCTATTAATAAAGCAAAAAAGAAAGATCAGAAAAAGAAAGTAAAAAAACCTAAAGTAGTTAAGACTAAGGTTCCAAAAACTGCCCCTAAATCAGTTTCAAAACCATCATCTGAACCAAAATCTGTTCCAGTTGATCCTAAAAGTCAAGTTGAAGTATTAGATATATAAAACATTAATTATTAATGTTTTTTTTCCATAAAAGAAGGAGTCCTATGAAAGATATAATATATGAGTTTTTAGATTATATATCATTAGAAAAAAAATATTCAGAACATACTGAAATTAATTATCAAAATGATTTAAATAAATATGAAGCATATTTAGAAGCTAATCAAATAAAATATTTAAATATTGAATATCAAGATATTAGTCAGTATATAATATTTTTGAAAAAAAATAATTATAAACCTAAAAGTATTAATAGAGCTCTAAGTACTTTAAGAAGTTTTTATAATTATTTAGTAAATAATAAAAAAATCGCTAAAAATCCTTTTGATTTAGTTAAAGGGATGAAAGAAGAAATTAGATTGCCTAATTATTTTAAATATGAAGAATTTAATATAATGCTTAATACTATGAAAGAAGACACTCCTCTTAATAATAGAAATAAACTGATTTTAGAACTTTTATTTGCTACTGGTATTAGAGTTGGTGAATTAGTTAATATCAAAATTAATGATATATCACTTAATTCTAGAGAAATCCTAATAAAAGGTAAAGGAAAAAAAGAAAGAATAGTTTTTTATGGTAGTTATTGTTCTGATATCTTAAATAAATATTTAAATGAAGATAGATTATTATTACTAAAAACTAAACAATCAGAATATTTATTATTAAATAATTTAGGTGGTAATTTAACTGTTAGGGGTGTAAGGGTAATACTAGATAAAATAATTAAATTATCTGGTATTAATACTAAAGTAACACCACATACTTTTCGTCATAGTTTTGCAACTGTTATGTTAAAAGAAGGTTGCAGTATTAAAAGTGTTCAAGAGCTCTTAGGGCATGTTAATTTAAATACTACAAGTATATATACACATTTAACTAATGAAGAAGTTAGAAGATCATATTTAAAGCATCATCCCCGAGCTAAAAAATAAATGTCAATTAAAGTATAATGACTCTTTAAAGAGATTAAAATATTAATAATTGTGATAAAATATGAGTATGGTGATAATTGATGGATAATACAAAAAAATTAGGGTTAATTCTAACGGGAGTAATTTTAGTAATAGTAATAATAATTGGTATTTATTTTACAACTTATTTATTTAATATTAAAACTAATCAACCAGAAATAACTACTAAAAGAGATAACTCATTTGATAAGTATGCTGATTATAAAAGCTTAGATGGTTCATTAGAAAGAAATATTCAAAATAGTTTAACTAATAATTTAATTATATCTTTTAATAATGCTTTTAATAATAACTTTAATTTAAAAAATATTAATTTATTTGAAACTGAAGAGAGTAAGTTTAAATATATATATACTTATTTAAAATTAAATAATTTAGAAGAAGACATTAATTATGAAATAATTAATATATATAGTAATAAAATATTTAATACTAATTTATATGAACAAAATTTAAATAAATATTTAGTAGAAGAATATTATAAGTATGATATAGATTATGAAGAGGTAAATTACTGTTTATATCCAGTTTTAATAAAAGATAATAATTTAATATTAGATATGATTGAAACTAAAGATTTAATTTGTGAAAACAGTGTTATTGATTATGATACTTCAGGTATTAAACACAAAGTATTGGTTAAATATAAGATGATAGATGATAAATATTTTTATAATTATTTTACTATTATCAAATAAATAATATTATATAACGAGGAGGAAAAATGAAAAAATACGTTTATCTTTTTAAAGAAGGTAATAAAGATATGAAAGATATCCTAGGTGGGAAGGGTGCTAATTTAGCTGAAATGACTAGTGTTGGTCTACCAGTTCCTCAAGGTTTTACAGTATCAACTGATGCATGTACTGCCTATTATAGTGCTGGAGAAAAAATAAGTCCTAGGATTACTAACCAAATTTTTAAAGCATTACATGAATTAGAAAAAACATCTGGTAAAAAATTTGGTGATCCTAAAAGTCCTTTATTAGTATCAGTAAGAAGTGGTGCAAGAGCTAGTATGCCTGGAATGATGGATACTGTTTTAAATTTAGGAATTAATGATCAAGTTGCCGAAGGAATAGCTAAATTAACTAATAATCCTAGATTTGCCTATGATTCATATCGCAGATTTATTCAAATGTTTGCTGATGTAGTTATGGATTATCCTAAAGCTTCTTTTGAAAGATTTTTTGATCAAATTAAAAAAGACAAAGGTGTTTTAAATGATAATGATTTAACTGCTGAAGATATGAAAGAAGTAGTTATAAAATTTAAAGAAAATTATCGTAAAATAGCTGGGAATGATTTTCCAACTGATCCTAAAATTCAACTTATAGAAGCTATTAAAGCGGTTTTTAGAAGTTGGAATAATGAAAGAGCAGTAGTATATCGTCGTCTTAATAATATTCCTTATAACTGGGGGACAGCAGTAAATGTTCAAGAAATGGTTTATGGAAATATGGGAGAAACATCAGGTTCTGGTGTTGCCTTTACTAGAAACCCAGCAACAGGTGAAAACAAATTATATGGTGAATACTTAATAAATGCTCAGGGTGAAGATGTAGTAGCGGGCATTCGTACTCCTGAACAAATAAGTATCTTAAATGATTTAATGCCAAATATTTATAAAGAATTTGAAAAACACGCTAAAAAACTCGAAAATCATTATAAAGATATGCAAGATATGGAGTTTACAGTTGAAAATGGAAAACTTTATATGCTTCAAACTAGAAGCGGTAAAAGAACAGCTGAAGCTGCAATTAAGATAGCTGTTGATCTTTACAATGAGAAAAAAATTACTAAAGAAGAAGCAATTATGCGAGTTAATCCCGACTTACTTGATACTCTTCTTCATCCTACATTTAATATAGCAGCATTGAAGGCTGGTAAGGTTATATCTACAGGTCTTGCAGCATCACCTGGTGCTGCTACAGGTAAAATATATTTTACAGCTGAGGATGCTTTAAAAGCTTATTCAGAAGGAGAAAAGAAAATTATCTTAGCAAGACTTGAAACAAGTCCTGAAGATATTGAAGGAATGCATGTTGCTGTTGGAATTTTAACAATTAGAGGGGGAATGACCAGCCACGCAGCTGTAGTAGCTAGAGGTATGGGAACTTGTGCTGTATGTGGATGTGGTGATTTAACATTAGATGAACAGAAAAAGACAATTACTACTAAAGGTGGAGAAGTCTTTAAAGAAGGAGACTACTTAAGTTTAAATGGAACAACAGGTGATGTTTATGCTGGAGAAATAGATACAGTTGAAGCTAAAATAAGTGGAGACTTTAAAATATTTATGTCTTGGGTAGATGAAATACGAGATTTAGAAGTAAGGGCTAATGCTGATTCACCTAAAGATGCTAATACTGCTCGTAAATTTGGTGCTGAAGGAATTGGTTTATGTAGAACAGAACACATGTTTTTTGAAGAAACAAGAATAGAAGCATTTAGAAAAATGATTTTATCAAACTCAGAAGATGAAAGAAAAAAAGTTTTAAAATCAATTTTACCATATCAAAGAAAAGACTTTGAAGGTTTATTTAAAGAAATGAATGGTTATCCAGTAGTAATAAGATACTTAGACCCACCATTACATGAATTTTTACCAAAAGAATCAAAAGATATTAAAAAAATAGCCGAAGATTTAAATATAACTGTTAAAGAAATAACTAATCGAATCAATGAATTAAAAGAATTTAACCCAATGATGGGACACCGTGGAGTTCGCCTGGCTATTACTTATCCAGAAATAGCTTTAATGCAAACAAGAGCTTTAATAGAAGCAGCTATTAATGTTACTAAAAAAGGAATTGTAACAAAACCAGAAATAATGATTCCTTTAATAGGTGATAAAAAAGAATTAAAATATATAGTTGATATTGTTAAAGAAGAAGCAGATCAATTAATAAAAAATTCTGGTATTAAGCTTAAATATTTAGTTGGAACAATGATAGAAGTACCTAGAGCATGTGTTTTAGCTGATGAAATAGCCGAAGAAGCAGACTTTTTCTCAATAGGTACTAATGACTTAACCCAAATGACTTACGGTTTTTCAAGAGACGATTCATTTAAATTTTTAAATGATTATTATAAAAAACAAATATTTGAGTTTGATCCATTTGCTCGTTTAGATGTCAATGGAGTAGGTAAATTAATAGAAGAAGCAGTTAAAAAAGGTAGAAAAACAAAAAGAAAATTAGAGATTGGAATATGTGGAGAACATGGAGGAGAATCATCTAGTATTGAATTTTGTTATAAAGTAGGGATGAACTATGTTTCTTGCTCACCTTTTAGAGTACCAATTGCAAAATTATCTGCAGCTCAAGCTAAAATAAAACAAAAAAAATAATCTATACTTTTGTATAGATTTTTATTATAATAAACTGGCATCAATAATTAAATTATCCATCATGTACATAACACTTTTTATATTATAGTTTTCTTTAATTGATAAATTCATTGAATAAATAACTGATTCAAGTAATTGACTTTGATTTAAATTATGATAAAGTTCTCCGCTTAACTTGATAAGCATATATTCATCAGTTATTTCATAACTAATCTGTTTAGCATCATTTAAATAACTAATTAAATTAGTTTGATACATTGCTTTACTTGTTAATTCTTTAATAATAACTTCTATTTTATCATTATCTGAATTATTTATCATAGTTACTGGTACATAGTAATAATAATCTTTATATTTACTTAAATAAAATATTGTTGTACTAGTAGATCCTCTAATTGAAGTTAAATCATAGATTTTATTAATTCCATAGGTTCGATCTAAAGTAGGGGGAATACTTTGTTTTGAGTGAGGTAACGCCGTAAGTAGATGATCTTCTATATAAATACTTACTTTATCTATTCCAGATATACTTGTTATTGAATAAATAATAGCACTTATCATTTTTTCTTCTTGAGAAGAATCAATATGATAAAACTCTTTACTAAAATTAAGTTTAACTAAATTATCATTTATGGAAATTGATAATAGCTTAGTGTTTTTAGGAATTATAGGTGTAAAACCTTCTTTTATATAACTAGAATTAATACTATCTATTGTTAAGTAGTTAATAATCTCTTTAATAATTTTCTCATTATCATTAACATTAATAGCAACATTTACTCTTGATACATAATTTTTATTATCAATTAAATAAATAGATGTTTCGGTTAATAAATCTTCATTTTCTTTAATTGTATTATCATTATCTTTAGTTGGAAATAAATACAAAATAAATAAAATAAAGATTGATGAAAGTATTAAAAATATTTTTTTAAGTAAACTTCTTTTTAACATAAATGCACCTCTTTTAAAATATATGATAAAAAAAATAAAAAAGTCGCTCGAGGCAACTTTTATAAAGTTAATTCACCTAATTTTAATAATTCAATTATTGCACCAGATCTACCTTTGACATTTAATTTTTGCATAACATTAGAAATATGGTTTCTAACTGTTTTTTCACTAATTCCTAAAAACTCACTAATCTCTTTAGTGGTTTTATTTAAAACTAAAAGCTCAAAAACTTCTTTTTCTCTGGGGGTTAATATACTACTTTTCACTTATGTTCACTCACTTTCATAGTCCATTCATTATATTTTATGAAAAAGACCTGATTAAGTGAGTTTTATAGCCTATTATTGATATTTAACTGTAATATACATTTTTTCATCAAATTCATTTTGAACAGTTCGTATGATATTATTCGCACTTTCATAGGTGTTATCTTTTGATGAAATAATGATGCTTATTTTATCATCTTTGATTTTAATAAAACTTTTTAAATTATGATTTTTTAAAATCAATGATTCTAATGAACTTTCTTTACCTTTATTTAAGTTAATATTTAGTAATTTTTCATAAGCATTATTTTTATCTTCAGCACTTACTGTACTATCTAGAAGTGATTTTTGTAAATCAGTCATTTCTTTTAAAACTGTTTCATCATTTTCAACTCTTAAACCAGCTAAGATATCACTTTCGGTAATACTAGTATTAATTTTATCACTTTCAGTAACACCTGATGTTATTAAAGAAGATAGTTTTTCACTAGGTAGGGCAATATAATATACTGATAATACTAATATAATACTAAATAAAGTTAAAAACCATAAATTTTGTTTATTAATCATCTTAAATCCTCCATTTATATATTATATT
>CAYTQE010000016.1:0-13967 GCA_964439985.1 uncultured Muribaculaceae bacterium
TCTAGAACCTTTAGAACTTTCTTTAGTGGTAAAGCTAGCTTAATAATTAATAAAGGAATTATTAATTACAAAGAGATGATTAAACAAAGATATACTTTAGATGATCTACTTATTAGTTTAAGACAAAGTGGTATAAAAAGTATTGAAGAAGTAGAGTATGCTTTTTTAGAAAGTACTGGTAAGTTATCAATATTTAAATATAACTTATTAAGAACAGATGGTAAGTATCCACTCCCTATTATAGTAGATGGAGTTATACAAAAAACAACTCTTAAAGATATTAAAAAGAGTACCTTCTGGTTAAAATTATATTTACAAAAACAAGAAATAACTATTAGTGAAGTTTTTTATGCGTTTTATAAAAACAAAAAAGTTTATATAATAAAACATTCCGATACAAATGCATAATAATTGTATACAAAAGTGTAAATAAAGTATCTATTTACACTTTTTAAGTTGTTTGATTTTATAATATGTTTTATTATTAATATAGGAGTTAGTTGATATGAAAAATACTTTAATCGTTATAATAAAAATATTGATTTTAATAATATCTTTTACTTTAGGACAAGAGTATTTTTTTGAACTGATAGAATTCATAGGTATTAATATTTCTAATTTATCTACTTTAACAAAAGATATTTTAGATACATTGTATTATATATTAATATTAATACTAGGATTTTTATTATTTAAAGATGATATCTTAAGAGATTTTAAAAGATATAAAAGAAATATGTTTCCTAATATATTAATGTCAATTGTATTTTTTATGGTATTAACTTTAATAATAGCAATCGCTAATTATTTTGGTAATACAATTGCTACAGCTTTTAAAGTAAATTATATTGGACTTCATAACTTAAATTTATTTAATGAATCCCTAGATATATATTTAATTTTAAACTTTATTAAAAATGTAATAGTGATACCATTTATAATGGTTATAACATATATACTTGGAGTAAATCAGTTATTTAGTTCTAGAAATAAAGGGATTTTATTTAGTGGAATAATTGCTAGTATAGTTACCTCTTTTAGTATGAATGGAATGTTTATTTACATATTAATCAATCTTTTACCATACTTTGTATTATATTTTTCTCTAGCTTATATATATCGTAAAAATAATAGTAATATTTGGTTTAGTATTAAAACCTTAGCACTATATAGTTTACTAGCTAGTATATTATTAGAAAAAATATTGTGAGGTAATAATGAAAAATAAATTAATAAATACAATCAAATTATTACTTATATTAACAGTATTCTTTTATATAGGTAATTTATATACATCATTATTTGTAAAATTAGGTTTTGATTTAAAAACTTTTACATATATTGATTCGGCATATGCTGATACATTAGTAGGTTTAACTCTTTTTATATTAGTGTTTCTAATATATAGAAAAGCCATTATTAATGATTGGGAACTATTTAAATTAGATTTAAAAAACAATATTAGAAAATGTATTATGATATTTGCAATATTAATGGGAGTAAAGCTACTTGCATCAGTTGGAACTTCAATATTAAGTATTTTATTAGATGTGGAGTTAATACAAAGTAATAATCAAAATATTCTAGAAATATTAATCGAAAGTGCACCATTTATGATGTTAATATCATCAGTATTAATTGCACCCTTTACCGAAGAAGTTATATTTAGGTTAGGTTTTAAAAAAATCATAGCTAATAAAACACTATTTATAATAACGAGTGGTTTAATATTTGGTTTAATGCATGTTTTACCGTCTGATTTAAATATAACAATAATATTTTTACAATCAATTATATATCTAGCTTTAGGCTTTACTTTAGCTTATATATATGAAAAAAATAACAACATATTTTATGTAATATTACCGCATGCATTTAACAATTTATTAGGTCTACTTGCAGCTTTAACATTACTGTAGTATAATAGAAAGAAATTTTGGTGAAAAAATGAAAGAAGTATTTGGAAATTTATTGGGTTTTATATATTCGTTTAGTATGGGAGATTATTTTTTCTTCATTGGGACATTCTTACTTATTGTCTTATTTATATATGTATTATATTTAATTAAGTTAAGTGAAATAGAAGAAAGTACAAAGACTAAAAAAGACAAAACTGATACTTTTGATATTGAAGCTGTAACTAAAGCTATTGAAGAAGATTATAAACCAGACACTATAAAACTAACTTCATATGAAGTAGAACAAGAGGAAAGTGCGATTATTAGTTATGAAGAACTAGTTCAAAATAAAGATAAAATAGGTATAAATTATGATGATGAGTATTCTTCAGATATTCCAGAATTAAGTGTTAAAAAAATTAATTTAACCACTGATTTTGATAAAATTGAAGAACCAAAATTAGAAGTTAG
Source organism: uncultured Muribaculaceae bacterium (assembly GCA_964439985.1). GTDB lineage: Bacteria > Bacillota_I > Bacilli_A > RF39 > UBA660 > DUUS01. The sequence continues at coordinate 2,370 of CAYTQE010000016.1, forward strand.
ATTAATGCAATATGATAAAGAAGAAGCATTTTTAAAAGCGTTAAAAGAATTACAAGAAAATTTAAGCCATTAAGGCTTTTTTTACAGGAGGCTCTATGAAAGTTTGTGTTGAAACATTAGGTTGTAAAGTTAATTCATATGAAAGTGAAGTTATCAAAAATATATTTATTAAGAATGATGATCAAATTGTAGGTTTAAATGAATCTCCAGAAGTAATTGTAATTAATACTTGTACTGTAACAAATCAAAGTGATTCTAAAAGTAGAAAATTAATTAGACAAGCTAAAAGAATCAATCCGAGAAGTATTTTAATTGTCTGTGGTTGTTCATCACAAAAACATCAACATAATATGGAAGAACTAGGAATTGATATTTTAATTGGAAATCAAGATAAAACATATATTTTAACTTATTTAAAAGAATTTTTAATTCAGCAAAATCCAATTACTAAATTTTATAATTTAAATGATGCAACATTTGAAGATATGTCAATTAATCATTTTAGTGGACGAACTAGAGCATTTGTTAAAATTCAAGATGGATGTAATAATTATTGTTCATACTGTATAATACCTTATGTAAGAGGTAAAATTAGAAATAAAGATATAGATTTAGCTGTTTCTGAAGTAAAAGAATTAGTTAAAAATGGTTATAAAGAAGTAGTGCTTACTGGAATACATACTGGTAGTTATGGTTATGGATCTGATTATAATTTAATTACTTTAATAAAAAAAATAAGTAGAATCAAAGATTTAATCAGAATTAGAATAAGTAGTATTGAAATTACTGAAATAAATAAAGCCTTTTTAGAAGAATTAAAGCGGAATCCTAAAATATGTAATCACTTGCATATCCCTATTCAAAATGGCAGTGATTCAGTATTAAAAGCGATGAATAGAAAATATACTTTAACAGAGTTTAAAGATATGGTTAATAAAATTAGAACAGTCAGACCAGATATTAATTTAACAACTGATTTAATTGTTGGTTTTCCAACTGAAACAGATGATAACTTTATAGAAACAATTAATACAGTAAAAGAAATAGGTTTTAGTAAAATTCATGTTTTTCCATTTTCAAAAAGGGACGGGACAGCTGCTGCAAGTATGAAAAATATCGTAAAAGACTCTATCAAGAAAGAAAGAACTCAAAAATTAATAAGCATTTCTGATGAATTAGAACAACAATACCTAGCTAAATTTATCAAAAAAGATTTAGAAGTACTTATTGAAGAAGTAGAAGGTAATTATTCGATAGGTCATTCAGATAATTATATAAAGGTTTATATTAATAAAATATTACCTACTAATGAAATATATAAAGTTGTAGTAACAGAAATTGACAAAGACTATGTTAAAGCTGTATAATTGTAGTATAATAAAAATAGGAGAGATTAATAATGAAAGCTATTGAAGAATATAAATTAACAGGTACTATTGCTAATGAAAATGTAAATGGTAAAGTAACTTCTTATACAAATAATATCAAGAAATTTAAACCACTTGGTTTAAAAGTGGCAGTAATTAAAAGTTTTGAAAAATTAGATGAAAAAATATTAGATTCTGTAACTAATATAGTTAATTATGCTAAAAATCATCCCGAACTAACAAAAAAAGTTGTAACAGGGACATTAATATTAGTTATGGCTACATCATTTACTGGTTGTTCAATTGTACCAGATGCTCAAACTAAAGCTGAAGTTAATATTAATGAGATTGTGGAAATAACAGAACCTACTGGAGAAATAAAATATTTTATTAAATCAGGTGATACTCTAGAAAGTATAGTTCATCGTTATTTAGATAAGGGTATTCAAAATGAAATAAATAAAATTTGTATAGAAAATAATATATCAAATCCTGATAAGATATATTCAGGTCAAGAATTGATACTTCATATTCCAGTATCTAAATTAGAAAATTTTGGTTTTACTTATACTTTGGGAGAAGTAAATGAATATGCAGTCATGGATCATTTTGTTTATTCAGCATTTAATGTAGATCCAAATGATGTTCATCCTCAAAATGTTATGTTTTGGCGAGATAGGGAATATGTTATCGGAGATACTAATACTAGTCCTCATGAAATACATCAAATAGGTAATGAAAAACCAATCTTAGTTAAAGCAGCAAGTGCTATATATGATTTAGAGATAATGACTGGTGATCAATTAGGTTTTTATAAAGAAGAGGATATTAAAAATAAAGAATATGAAATTTTAAGCTATTACAAAGAAGCGATAGAAATAGCCGAAAGAAATACTGGTAAAAAATATGGTGAAGATTATATTTTAAATCCACCAGTTAAAGCAATACCAATTGAAAAAAGTTTAGGAATATAACTAGACTTTTTTCTTGTATAGATATAAATGTTTTGATACAATTGATTTATGCATTACATAAAAGGAAAATATAAATCATCTATTTATGAATCTGAAACTGGCTATAAAGTCGGTTTATTTCGTGTTTTAGAAACAAATCATGAAGAAATAGATACTAATAAAACAATAACTTTTACTGGACATTTTGCTAATTTAATAAAAGATGTTACCTACACATTTGAAGGTGAGTATGTTTTTCACGACCGTTATGGAAGCCAGTTTCAAACAGTAAAATATCAAAAAATGGAACCAGAAGAAAAAGAAGCAATATTTGAGTTTTTAACAAGTAGTTTTGTTAAAGGATGTGGTATTAAAACCGCTGAAAAAATAATTGCTATGTTTGGCAATGATTCCCTTAATAAAATTAAAGAAAATAAACAAAATTTACTTTTAATTCCAAGAATGACTGAAAAATCTGCAACTTCTATATATAATTCAGTTATGAAATATTATGAGGCTGATCAAGATATCATATATTTACAAAATTTAGGTTTTACTATTAAAGAGACTATGAAATTAATAAATGTTTATGATAAGGGTATTAAAGCAATTATTGAAGATAATATTTATTTATTAACTGATATTATTGAATTTAAAAAATTGGATCAAATATTTTTAATAAATAATAAATTAGATGATGATCGAAGAATAGAAGCATCAATTATTGAGTCAATGAAAAAATTAACATTCTCAACAGGTGATATATATTTAGATAAAATAGAAATAGTAGAAGATTTAGCTAATTATTTTAAAATATATAATTTAATTGATGAAACATTAAAAAAGTTAGTTCTAAATAAAAAAATAATTAATGATAATGAAGATTATTATTTATTAGATGATTATTTAGATGAAGTTAATAATGCGATATCAATTAATAAATTAATAAATAATAAAGAAAAAACTATTAATAATTTAGATAAATATTTAGATATTACTGCAAAATCATTAAAAATAACATATAATGATGAACAGATATTAGCAATTAAAAGAGCTCTAACTAATAATATTTCTATTATAACTGGAGGACCAGGAACAGGTAAAACCACTATTATTAAAGGTATTATTAAAGTATATAGTGATTTAAAAAAAATATCTGAGATTGGAATAAATAAAAATGTACTTCTCTTAGCACCTACTGGTAGAGCCGCTAAAAGAATGAGTGAAACAACTGGACTTCAAGCTAGTACGATACATAGATTTTTAAAATGGGATAAAGAAAGAAATATTTTTGGAATAAACGAATTTAATAAAATTCATTATGATTTAATTATTGTCGATGAAACATCAATGGTTGATAATCATTTATTATCATCCTTATTTAAAGGAATAGATTTAAATACTCAAATAATTTTTGTGGGTGATGAGTATCAATTACCAAGTGTAGGTCCAGGATTAATACTAAATGATATGATAAATAGTGATGTAATTACTCACACCAGATTAGATTATATTTATCGTCAAAGTGATAATTCATATATTCCTGTTTTAGCTAAAAAAATAAAAGACGCAGATTTATCATCTGATGTATTAATAAAAAAAGATGATTATAATTTTATCGAAGCTCCAAATAATCAAATAAAAAGTATTATTACTCAGATATTAGAAAAAGGTCTTGATAAAAATATAGATCAAACTAAATTACAAATACTAGCTCCTATGTATAAAGGTGAAAATGGGATTGATAATTTAAATATATTATTACAAAATATATTTAATAAAAAAACTAACCAAAATGAAATAACTTATTTTAGTACTATTTACCGAGAAGGGGATAAAGTACTTAATTTAGTTAATGATCTTGATTTAAATATTTTTAATGGTGATATTGGTTATATAATAAAAATAAATCCTTATGATAAAGATGAGTATGTTGTAATAGATTATGAAGGTAATACAGTTTCATATAAAAAAGATGAACTTAATACTATTACTCATGCTTATGTTATTAGTATTCATAAAAGCCAAGGCAGTGAGTTTGATCACATTATAATGCCAATTACATTTGGTTACTCTAAAATGCTTTATAATAAACTAATTTATACTGGTATTTCAAGAGCTAAAAAAAGTCTGGTGTTAATAGGTAATCCCAGTGCATTTTCAGCAGCAGTAAAAAACAATTATAGTGAAATTAGGAAAACATCTTTAAAACAAAAAATATTGCATAATTTAAAACCTAATGGTTAAACTATATTTAAGGAGCTGAAAAAATGAAAATGATTTCTCATAAGTTGATGTTTATAGTAGGAGCTGCAGCTGGAGCTGGAGCATATATGGGGTTAGAAGCATTAAATAAAAATAAATATCAAGTCAAAAAGAAAATAAATGATACTATTGATCAAGTTACTAGTTCAATGGAATAATGAAGTTTTGTATAAAACTTTTTTTCTTGGTAAAAATATAATATGAAACCAATTAAAAATAAAAAACTACTTAACATATTATTATTTTTGTCTAATATTTTACTTGCTATTTTAATAATAAAAGAGTTTAAAATATTAGATTTTTGTCATACAATAATTACCTTACTAGCACCTTTATTTTGGGGTTATAGTATTGCATGGCTTATTAAACCAATAATGCTTTATTTTAATAATTATTTTAAAACAATATTAAGCACAATCATAACTTATTCCTTACTAGTTCTTTTATTAGTTGTAATAGGATATTTAGCAGTACCAGTTATTATTAATGAAGTTAAAATATTAATTCCTCATATAATGAATATATATAAAAATTTAGATCCTTTAATACTTTCGAAAATTGATGTAAGTTTATTAAGTACAAAGCTTTTAACGGTTTTAAATAAATATACTATGAATATAAAAGATTCTATTTTGACTATATTTTATTCAATATTTATTAGTTTTTTCTTTTTAACTAATCATCAATCAGTTAGTAATTTCTTTGCTAAAAAAGTTCCAACTCAATTAATCAATCAACTTAGTATAAATTTAAAAGCCTTTGTTAAAGGAACTCTTCTTGTGACATTTATATTGTTTTTTCTATCAATAATAAGTTTTTGGATAGCTAAATTACCTTATGCTTTATTATTTGCAATAATAATTTCTCTAACTAATATAATTCCTTATCTTGGACCTTATATAGGTGGTGTGCCTTCAGTAATAGTAGCATTTAATGTTAGTTCTGAATTAGGAATGATTATATTATTTATTGTTGTGGGTCTTCAAATTATTGAAAGTGCTTTTGTTCATCCTTATGTTATGAGTAAATCAGTTAAAGTTAATCCGATCTTTATCATGATAAGTTTAATTGTCTTCGGATATTTCTTTGGAATATTTGGAATGATTCTTTCTACTCCAATAGTAAGTATAATAAAAACTCTTTATTTATATAATAAAGAGCATAAAATTATTAATTGGCAATTTCTCGATAGATCGTTTTATTAAATTCATGATCGGTTATTTCATATTCTTCTAAAGTTTTAGTATCAATTAAATAAAATTTATGAAGTAGGGTATCAATAGAGCGATCTTCACTTACTGGGTCATCCCATGTTAAATCAAGATGTAACCACTGGTCATTTATATAAACCGCATTCCAAACATGGGTAGAAGATGCAACTTTAAAATTAGGGATATTCCATCTATTAAGAAATAATGCCATTGCATCGGCATAACCTCCGCATATCGCGTGATTTTCAATTAAAGCTCCATATGCTTTATTAGATTTATATATAATATTCCCATTTATTCTTTCTTCATCATATTTAGTAGTGTTAATTATATAATCATGTATTTTTAAGATTTTATCTTCTATTTCCATATCACTTGTAATCTCATTATTAATTATAGAATCAATTTTATTGTTAATTTCATTTATTTCTTCTTGAAGATATAATTTATTTATTTTAACTTTAACTTCTCCAGATTCATCATATATTACTTTTAAATCTTCGAAATTATTAAATGGACTAATAAAATTATTAATATGAGTTAAAATATTAGAATCAGAACTAAATGAATTAACATCAGTTAGACATTCTGCATATTCTGAAGGACAGTAAAATGTAAAATTTTCATAACCGTTATTTAAAATTGAATAAAAAATATTTCTTAAATCTTTTTTACTATAAGGAATAAATTCTTCACTTTCTTGAATATATTTAAAATCAAATTTTTTATAATAACTATTTGGTTTAACAACAATTACATTTGGCTCTCTACTTAATAGTTTAGCTAGTTTATCAGTAATATTATCTAATTGCATTATAAAAACGATTAATAATATAACAGCTAATAAACCAGTTATTATTTTCTTCATTATTTTCACCTATAATAATAATATCAAAATATATTAAAAAAAGAAATGCTCTACATCTCTTTTACAAGTTTATTTAATCTAATTTTTTTTCTATCAGCAGTGTTTTGTTTCATAATTCCTTTACTAGTACATTTATCAATATTAGCAATTGCTATTTTTAATTCACTATTTGCTGTTTCTTGATTTTTTTCTTTAACTGCTTTTTCAACTTTTTTAATTGAGCTTTTAACTCTAGAAGTATAAACTGTATTGTTTATAGCATCTGTCTTATTGGTTTTAACGCTTTTTTTAGCACTTTTAATATTAGGCATATAGTTACGCTCCTTCCTTAAATTACAATATAGATTGTATCAAAAAATATATTAAAAAGCAAATATAAGTTGATTTATTTAGACGTTTAATGATAGAATAGAAATGTAATAGTGGGAAGGGATACCGTGTATATAAAAAATCAATTAAAAAAACGTTTATTTTTATCAGTAGTAACTGTAACATTGTTAGTAATTACTATACTTGGTTCTTCGTATGCGCTATTTATGGATGTTAAAACTGATGTTAATGCCCAAGTTTTAACAGTTGGGGATTTACAGATAACCTTTTCTGGTGGTTCTAGTATTAATGTTGAAGGTATTGATCCGATGACTGATACAGTAGCGTATCAACAATCTAATAATATATATGAATTTACAATTCAAAATACTGGAACAGTACCTTATACATATCAAATTTTATTAGAGGATAATCAAGATTATATAAATGAAGAGTTACTTAGTCACTCATTTATTCGCTTAGATTTGAATAGTACAGGAGCTAAAACTTTAGGTGATTCAGAAAATGGTGAAATATTTGAAGGCAATTTATTAGCGGGAAACTCAAAGGCATTTAATTTAAGATTATGGGTCGCAGATGCGGACACATATAATTTACCTAATGAAGCACTTGGTAGTGAAATACATTTAAAAATTATAGTCGATGGTAAAGCAGGGCTTTCTGAAGAAGGATAAAAAGGAGAAAAATGGAAACGGATATTTTATTTAATAATACTGAAGAAAAAGAAGCGACAGAAAGAGTTCTAGCAGTAGTTAGAATTAAAAATTTAAGTGAGGAGCTAGATCAGCTAGTAAGTGATATTATAAAACTTAGCAGTAATATAGACACTTTATTAGAAGAAAACAACTTAAGTCCTAGATATTTAGAAAGATTAGGTGTCTTGGAAAATGTTGCCCCAATTTATTTAGATGATGATTTAAAAGATGTTGATTTTAGAATTAAAGAAGTAGTAGAAGATTTAATTAAAAGAATTAATACTAGAATTAACTTAATAAAAAATAATGAGATTTTAATAAATGAATTAAAAGAAACATATCAAGTTAATGAAGAAAAGATAATTGAAGATGTTAATTTAGCAAGATTAAATAAAGCTGATTTTAATATTTAAAGCACTAAAAATTTATTAATGATAATAAATACTTAAAGGAGAGATAGAAAATGAGTCCAGAAGAAAGAACAAGAATATATGGTGATACGCCTCAAGCTAGAGTAATGAATTTTATAGATACTTTAGGCAAAGATGGTTATATCATGGTGAACTTTAGTAGAATTAGAGAGTTATCTGATATTATAGCCCGAGGTGTAGAAGAACCTTTAAAAAATTATCAATCACTTAAAGATTTAGAATCAAGAATGATTAATGAAGAAGAATTGACTTCTAAATTTAGATTTGGTATTCGGGATTTATTAAATAAAATTTCTAATATTGTGAAAAATGATCCTAAATTTTTAGATCAAGAAAACACTTTAGATACGATCCTTAATGATATTAAAACAAAACTAGGAATTATTCAAGCTGCTGATAGAGTTGCTGAAGCAGAGGCATCTAGAATTAAGACTAAAGCAGAAATTGATGCACTGGATTCAGATCCTAATATGAGTATTGAAGAAAAAAATAAAAAAGCCAGAGAGTTATTATTTACTTATAATGGCGCTAATCTTAAAGCTATTGAAAATGCTAAATATATTTCAAGAATGCAAGAAAATAATTTTAGTAAAAATTTTAATATAGATTTTATTGATCAAATTAATCAAGATTTGAAAAAATTATATAATTATATTATGACGGTTAATTTATTACCTGAAACTAAAAAAACATTAATAGATAACTTTAATAATTTAGCTTCATTTAGTAATGAACATAAAGCCATATTATCAAAACATAATTCTAATAAAAAGTTATATGAAAACGCAATGAAGTCTTTAGGTATTAGTAAAGAAACAAAATCTAAAGTAAAAGCAGAAGAACTTCCTCAAACTAAGGGAGAATTAACTTCTAATTTAGATGATGTTCCTAAACAAGAAGAAACAATTAATTCGCAATATCCTATTACTGAATATGTTCATAAAATAGGTGAATTTGTATCCCTTAAAGATCCAACAAAACATCAGTATACTGGAGATATTAGTGGATTATATAATAATAAAAATTATAAAATAACTGATTTGAAATTAATAGATGGTTTAACTTACTATAAATTAGAAGGACTAGATGATAAATACTACTTAGCAAATAATTTTGAAGAAGCCAAAGAAATAAAAAAATCAGAAGAGATGCCTATTCAAGAAGAAAACACTAAAGGTAAAAAAGTAATTGCTAATAAACCTCGTATAGGAAAAGGAGCTATTGCTGCTAGAATGATAGCTGTTACTTATATAACTGGTGGTATCTTGATTCCAGCAGTCGGTCCTATTGCACTTGTGCCAGGCATCATATATGCGTATAAAGAATATAAATCATATAAAAATCAAAAGAATGAAACTAATGATTTAACAATAACTCAAAAAGCTTTTGCTTTTCTAGCTAATAAAATTAAAGAAAAGGCTTCTAATGTTAATACTATTCCTGAAGAAAAGGCCGAACTAGATGAAATGGAAGCTATTGTAAAAGAGGAAGTTGAGCCAGAAGTCAAGTCTGAATTAGAGCAAGATATACCAGATTTTGTAGCTCAAGCTCAATCAGAAATGTTAGACGAAGGTTTATCGAAAGAAGAAATGGTAGATAAAGCTCTTGAGAGCTTAGCTAATACTCCTGCTGATGAATCTCCATCTATGAAAGGAAGATAACTATGAAGCTAGATACAGTTGTAACTTTAGAAGGAAATGAAAAATATTATTTAGTTGATGAAACAATTCAAAATGATAAAAAATATTTTTTAGCAAATAAATTAGATGATAATGAAGAAATCACTATTGAATCATGTATTTTTGAAGAAATAAAAGATGGGGAAGATTATTATTTAGATGAAATTGTTGATGAAAATATAATTAAGTATTTAACTACAGTATTTACTTCTAATTTAATAAGTGATATTGATGAATTAAAAGAAGCGTAATGCTTTTTTTTTGATTAAAAAAAGGAAGATTAATATCTTCCCACCCCTAGTCGTTTATATGCTAGTTCCGCTTTTTCTTTAGCTATACTTTTTGCTTTAATTAATCCTTCATCAAGGACTTTATCAATATAATCATCTTTAATTATTTCTTGATATTTGTTTTGAATATTTTTTAATAATATTATAACTTGGTCTGCCACTTTGGTTTTAAATTCTCCGTAACTAGAGTTTTCAAATTCTTTTTCAATATCTTTTATTTCTTTATTAGTTAGACAAGAATAAATAGTTATTAAATTTGAAATACCGGGTTTATTATCTGGATCATACTTTATAATTGTTTCTGAATCAGTAACTGCACTCATTATTTTTTTACGTGCTGAATTTAAATCTTCTAGTAAAAATATAACACCTTTTGGATTTACATCAGATTTACTCATTTTCTTTAAGGGATTTTGTAAATCCATAATTCTGGCTCCAGATTCGGCTATCACTGGTTTTGGTACTTTAAAAGTTTCTCCATAACGATTATTAAATCTTTCAGCAATATTTCTTGTTAATTCAACATGTTGTTTTTGGTCACCACCAACAGGAACAACATCAGCATCATATATTAAAATATCTGCTGCCATTAAAATAGGGTAAGTAAACAAACCACAAGTAACAGCTTCACTTTGTTTATTTTGACTTTTTTCTTTATATTGAGTCATTCTACTCATTTCACCCATATAACTATTACATTCAAGTGCCCAAGAAAGCATAGGATGATATATATTTTCTGATTGATTAAATAAACAAGTGTGTTTTGGATCAAGACCACAAGCTAAATATACTCCAACCATCTTTCTAATATTATCCTTTAAACTTTTAGGTTCAGGATTTACTGTTAAAGAATGAAGATCTGCTACAAAAACAAATGATTCATAATTTTTTTGCATCTCAATAAAATGAGTTATCGCACCTATATAATGTCCAATATGTAATTCTCCAGTGGGAGTAATACCCGATAATAATCTTTTCATGTAATCACCTAATATATATTGTAACACAAGATGTATATTTTTAAAATATCCAACCATATTATAAAAAAGGAGATAGTATGAAAAAAAGATTTTTGTTAATTTGTTTATTAATTTTAATACTTGCTACTGGTTGCAAGATGGGTAATACTCCAACAGCTAAAGTAGAAGAACTTTTAAAAAGATATAATAGTAATGCTGATGTAGTAAAAACTGAATTAGGAGATTATTTAAGTTCACTTAATTTAGATGATGATAATCAAATGGAATATGAAAATGTATATTTAAGACAATATTCAGATTTAAAATATGAAATAAAAGATGAAAAAATAGATGGAGATACAGCAACAGTTACAGTTCAAATAAAAGTATATGATTATCATACAGCAGAGGCTGATATTAATAACTATGTAAGTACACATCAAAATGAATTTTATGATGATAATGATGTTTATAGTTCAGAAAAAGCATTAAAATATCGAATAGATGAATTAAAAAAAGTTAATGATAAAATAGAATATACAATAGATTT